>DAIDBG010000377.1 GCA_027310225.1 bacterium
ATTCATCACCGGCGCGACGCGCGGCATCGGGCGCGAGATCGCGCTCCGGTGCGCGCGCGACGGCGCCAGCGTCGTCGTGACCGGTAAGACCGCCGAGCCGCATCCCCGCCTGCCCGGCACCATCCACAGCGTCGCGGGCGAGATCGAGGCGGCGGGCGGCAAGGCGCTCGCGCTGCAGCTCGATGTGCGGGATGCCGATGCCGTTGCCGACGCGGTGAAGCGCGCCGTGGAGGCGTTCGGCGGCATTGACGCCCTGGTCAACAACGCGAGCGCGATCGCGCTCACCGGGACGCTGGCCACGCCGGCGCGGCGCTTCGACCTCATGTTCGCCGTCAACGTGCGCGGCACCTTCCTTGCCTCGCAGGCCTGCATTCCGCACCTGATGAAGGCGGCGAACCCGCATATCCTCAACCTGGCGCCACCCCTCAACACGCACCCGCGCTGGTTCAAGGACCACGTCGCCTACACCATGGCAAAATACGGGATGAGCATGTGCACGCTTGGCATGGCGGAGGAGTTCCGGGCGCAGGGGATCGCGGTGAACTCGCTGTGGCCGCGCACCACCATCGCCACCGCGGCGATCGAGGTGAATTTCGCGGAGACGATCCTGCGGGCGAGCCGCAAGCCCGCAATCATGGCGGACGCGGCCTACGTGATATTGAGCCGCGACAGCCGGCGCGCGACCGGGAACTTCTACGTGGACGAGGCGGTGCTGCGCGAGGAGGGGGTCACCGATTTCGACCAGTATGCCGTCACGCCGGGGACGGGGCTGTATTCCGACCTGTTCCTGGACTGAGCGTCACCAAGCGCAAGCGAAAAAAGGAGGAGCCATGGCACAAGTCGCGAGCCATCTGATCCCGGTCGAGGCCGCGGTGACGCTCGACGGCCTGTTCCGCGAGCGCGTCATGCGCACGCCGGACCTGGCCGCTTATCGGGCCTACAACGAGCCGCACGCCAACTGGCGCGATTACACTTGGGGGCAGATCAACCACCAGGTCGCGCGCTGGCAGGCCGCGCTGGAAAGGGACGGCCTCAAGGCGGGCGACCGGGTGGCGGTGATGCTGCGCAACTCGCCCGAGTGGGTGATCTACGACCAGGCCGCGCTCGGCCTGGGGCTGGTGGTGGTGCCGCTCTACACGCAGGACCGCCCCGAAAACGTCGCCTACATCCTCAACGACGCCGGCTGCAAGGTGCTGCTGATCGAAGGCGCGGAGCAGTGGCAGCAACTCGCGGAGGTGAAGGACCACTTGGGCGGCCTGGCACGCATGCTCACGGTCAAACCCGTTCCCGGTTCCGGCGAGCCCAGGCTGATGTCGCTCGACCAATGGCTGCCGGAGCAGGGCGGTGAAACGCGCCACGTGCCGCGCGATCCCCGCGCGCTGGCCACCATCGTCTATACTTCCGGCACCACGGGCCGTCCCAAGGGCGTGATGCTGTCGCATCACAACATCCTGTCGAACGCCGCCGCGAGCTGCAGCGTGCTCGTCGCCGGTCACGACGACGTGTTCCTCTCGTTTCTGCCGCTGTCTCACGCCTTCGAGCGCACCTGCGGCTACTACCTCACCATCATGACCGGCTCGACCACGGCCTATTCGCGCGGAATTCCGCATCTTGCCGAAGACCTGCAGGCGATCCGCCCGACGCTGCTCATATCCGTGCCGCGCATCTACGAACGGGTGTACGGCGCAATTCGCGCCAAGCTCGACGAGGGCCCGCCGCTGAGGAAGAAGCTGTTCCAGCTCGCCGTCGAGACCGGCTACGCGCGCTTCGAGCGCGCGCAGGGGCGCGGGCCGTGGAAACCGTCATTCCTGCTGTGGCCGGTGCTGAACGCGCTGGTCGCGAAGAAGATCCTTGCACGGCTCGGCGGGCGGGTGCGCGCGGCCATTTCCGGGGGCGCGGCGCTGCCGCCCGAGGTCTCGCGCGTGTTTCTCGGTCTCGGGCTCACGGTGCTGCAGGGCTTCGGCATGACGGAATCGAGCCCGGTCGCGTGCGCCAACCGGCCGGACGACAACCTGCCGGCGAGCGTGGGCACGGCCGTTCCCGACGTGCAAGTGAGGATCGGGGAAAACAACGCGCTCATGATCAAGGGACCGAACGTCATGCTCGGTTACTGGAACAACCCGGAAGCGACCAAGGCGATCCTGGGCGCGGACGGCTGGCTCAACTCGGGGGATACCGCGCGCATTGACGGGCAGGGCCATGTGTTCATCACGGGGCGGCTGAAGGAGATCATCGTGCTCTCGAACGGCGAAAAGGTGCCGCCGGTGGACATCGAGACCGCCATCGTGCGTGATCGCCTGTTCGAGCAAGTGATGCTGCTCGGGGAAGGCAAGCCGTATCTCTCCGTGATGGCGGTCGTCAACGGCGAGCACTGGAAAACGCTGTGCGCCGAAGCGGGGCTCGATCCAGGCGCGCCCGCCACCATGCGCTCGCAGGAGATCGAGGATATCGTGCTCCGCCGCATCGGGCTGCAGCTCAGGGAATTCCCGGGTTACGCGCAGGTGCGGCGCGCGACGCTCACCGCCGAGGCCTGGACCCTCGAGAACGGCATGCTCACGCCGACCATGAAGCTGAAGCGCGCGAAGGTGATGGAGAGGTTCAACAAGGAAATCGACAACATGTACGCGGGGCACTGACCCGCAAAGGATGAAGGCGGAAGGATGAAGGCGGAAGGATGAAGGATGACCCCCCGCTTCGCGTGTAGCTCATGGGTCCCGACCGTGGTGAGCATTGGCCTGAGGCTCGAGATATGACGACTCTTCCAGTCGGTAAGGAAGTCACGCTGCGCGTGGTGCCCATGCCCGCCAATGCGAACCAGAACGGCGACATCTTCGGCGGCTGGATCATGGCGCAGGTGGACATCGCCGGCAGCATTCCCGCCGTGCGGCTTGCCCAGGGCCGCGTAGCGACGGTCGCCGTCAACTCGTTCATGTTCAAGCAGCCGGTGTTCGTCGGCGACCTGGTGAGCTTGTATGCCGAAGTCGTGCGCGTGGGACGGACCTCGATCACGGTCAGCGTCGAGGTCTATGCGCAGCGCAAGCCGGAGCGCGAGGAAGCGGTGAAGGTCACCGAGGCAACGCTCACCTACGTCGCGGTGGACGAAAACCGCCGGCCGCGTGTGGTGCCGGCACCATCATAGCGCAGGCGCCGGCGGCGGCTTGTTGTAAAAACATCGGCCCGGAGTAAGATAGTGCCGGTCGGGGTTACCGCCGTAACCTCATCCCAAACAGCAAAGGGGGAGTCATCATGGCGATGGTCGGCAGAAAGCTTGCGCCGCTCGCGGTCGCTGCGGCCCTGGGCGGATGGGCATCGGGCACCGGCGCCGGCGGGTTCGCGATCGGCACGCAGAGCGGCAGCGGGACCGGAAACGCATTCGCCGGCGGCGCGGCCGCGGCCGAAGACGCGAGCGTGGCGTGGTACAACCCCGCGGGGATGACGTTGCTGCCGGCCGGCAAGCAGGTGGCGGGCGCGCTGCACGCGCTCAGGCCGTCGTTCAAGTTCCGCAACACCGGCTCGACCGGCCTGCTCGGGACGCCGGGCCTGAGTGATGGCGGCGACGGCGGGGACTGGAACTTCGTTCCCAACGCCTTCTTCACCATGGACGTCAACCCGAAGTTGCGCTTCGGGCTCGCGCTCAACGCCCCGTTCGGCCTGAAGACCGAATACGATCTGGGCTGGCGCGGGCAGTTGACGGCCCTGGAGTCGGAAATCAAGACGGTCAACGTCAACCCGTCGGTCGCGTACAAAGTGAGCGATACGGTGTCCGTCGGCGCCGGCGTGAGCGTGCAGCGGGTCGAGGCCAAGCTGGCATCCTTCGCCGGCGCGGCTGGCATCTCGACACTGTCCGCGGACGATGTCGGCTATGG
The DNA here is from genome assembly GCA_027310225.1 of bacterium. Taxonomy (GTDB): domain Bacteria; phylum Pseudomonadota; class Gammaproteobacteria; order Burkholderiales; family SG8-41; genus SG8-41. The sequence goes on from DAIDBG010000377.1 coordinate 3,867, forward strand.
TTTCAACCTCGGCCTGATGGTCCAGGCGACGCCGGCCACGCGCTTCGGCGCCTCCTACCGCTCCTCGATCAAGTACGATCTCGAGGGCACGGCCACCTTCAGCGGCGCTCCTGCGGGCAACGGCAACGTCAGGGCGGACCTCAGAGTGCCCGACAGTGCTTCGCTCAGTCTCTTGCACACGCTGAGCCCGAAGTGGGAGCTGATGGGAGATCTCACGTGGACCAAGTGGAGCACGGTGCAGCAACTGGTCGTGATTCGCGCTTCCGGTCCGCTGGCGGGCACCACTTTGACCACGCTCCCGTTCCGATGGAGCGATACCTGGCGCCTCGGCCTCGGCGCGAACTACAGGGTGAACGACCGGGTGAAGCTGCGCTTCGGCTACGCGCACGATCAGACGCCTTCGAAGGACGCGACGCGCACGCCGCGCCTGCCCGATCAGCAGCGCAACTGGGTGGCGGTGGGCGTGCAGTACCAGGTATCGAAGGCCGGCAAGCTCGACGTGGGCTACGCGCACGAGTTCGTGAGCGACGCGAACGTGAGCGTTGCGACGCCGGCCGGCAATCTCATCGGTGCCTTCGACAACAAGGTGGACATCTTCTCGATCCAGTACTCGCAGTCGTTCTAGCGGCACCCTCCGAGGCCGGGCGGGTTCGCTTCCGCCCGGCCTTTTCCGGGGTCGAACTCGTGTTTCCTCGACTATTTTGCCTTTTTGCTGTCATGGGGCGGTATAGCGTCAGGAGTTTGTCGGAACAAGGCCCGGCAAACTCCTAGGGGATTCCCATGCCTGCCGCTTCCCCCTTCATCGTGCGCAAGGCCGCGGTGCTTGGCGCGGGCGTCATGGGCGCGCAGATCGCCGCGCATCTCGTCAACGCCAACGTCGCCGCCGTGCTCTACGAGCTTGCCGCGAAGGAGGGCGATCCCAATGGCAACGTGTTGAAGGCGATTGACAACCTGAAAAAGTTCGAGCCCAGCCCGCTCTCGACTTCGTCGAAAGCAGGCTTTATTCAAGCGGCAAACTATGACCAGCATCTCGATCTGCTCAGGGAATGTGATCTTGTCATCGAAGCGATCTCCGAGCGGCTGGATTGGAAGGCCGATCTCTACCGCAAGGTGGCGCCGTATATCGGCGAGCATGCCATCTTCGCCACGAACACGTCGGGGTTGTCGGTGAATAAACTTTCAGAATCTTTTCCGGAGCCGCTCCGGAAAAGATTCTGCGGGGTGCACTTCTTCAATCCTCCGCGCTACATGCATCTCGTCGAGCTGATCCCGGCGCGCGACACCGACGCGGCGATCCTCGACGATCTCGAGAAATTCCTCGTCACCACGCTCGGCAAGGGCGTGATCCGGGCGAAAGACACGCCCAACTTCATCGCCAACCGCATCGGCGTGTTCTCGATGCTGGCGACGCTCCATCACGCGCAGCGGCTCGGCATCGGCTTCGACGTGGTGGACGCGCTGACCGGCACGCTCATCGGCCGCCCGAAAAGCGCGACCTTCCGCACCGCCGACGTGGTGGGGCTCGATACCTTCACGCATGTCGTCAACACGATGAAGGAGACGCTGCCGGACGACCCCTGGCACCAGTACTACGAAGTCCCGTCCTGGCTCAAGCGGCTGATTGACCAGGGGGCGCTCGGCCAGAAGACGAGGAAAGGCGTGTACCAGAAGATCGGCAACGACATTCACGTGCTGGATCTCAAGACCCAAAGCTACCGGCTGTCGGATGGCAAGGGGGACGAGGGTGTCGTCGAAATGCTGAAGAACAAGGACATGGCCGCGCGCTTCGAGCAGTTGCACGGCTCGGGCCATCCGCAGGCGCAGTTCCTGTGGTCCATCTACCGCGACGCGTTCCACTACTGCGCCGTCAATCTGGCGCAGATTGCGGACAACGCGCGCGACCTCGATCTCGCCATCCGCTGGGGCTTCGGCTGGAACCGGGGACCGTTCGAGATCTGGCAGGCGGCGGGCTGGCGCCGGGTCGCCGGGTGGATCGCGGAGGACATCACCGCGGGCAAGGCCATGGCCGGCGTGCCGCTGCCGGTGTGGGTGACCGATCCGGAGCGCGCCGGCGTGCATCAGCCGCAAGGCTCGTTCTCGCCGGCCGAGCGCGTTTACCGGCCGCGCTCAAAGCTACCGGTCTATCGCCGCCAGCCGTTCCCCGACCGGGTGCTGGGCGAGGAAGCGCAGTACGGCGCGACGATCTTCGAGACCGACGCGGTACGCTGCTGGCACACCGGCGACGGCATCGCGGTCGTGAGCTTCAAGAGCCGCATGCACGCCATCGGTGACGATGTGCTCGACGGGGTGCAGCAGGCGCTGGATGAAGCCGAGCGCAACTACATGGGCCTCGTGATCTGGCAGACCGAGCCGCCGTTCTCGGTCGGGGCGAACCTCAAGAAGACGCCGGCGGGCGGTGCCAGGCCGTCGCAGCCTTCGGCGATCGGAAGGCTTTTCAGGCAGTTCAGGAAAGAAGCGGAATCTCTTGCGCTGAAAGCCGCGCGGCGACTGGGCGTCGCCGATCAGCTCATGGCGGGGAAGCTCGCCGAGGTGGAAAAGCTGGTCGAGCAGTTCCAGGATACGACGCAGGCGCTCAAGTACTCGATGGTGCCCACGGTCGCCGCAGTGGACGGGCTTGCGCTTGGCGGCGGCTGCGAGTTCATCATGCACAGCGACCGGGCCGTCGCCACGCTCGAGAGCTACATCGGGCTCGTCGAGGCGGGTGTGGGGCTGCTCCCGGCGGGCGGGGGATGCAAGGAATTCGCGCTGCGGGCGGTGGCGGATGCCAAAGGCGGTGACCTGTCGCCGTTCCTGCAGAAGTACTTCAAGGCGGTGGCGATGGCGGAGGTCGGCCGCAGTGCCGAGCACGCGCGCGAGATCGGCTACCTGCGCCCGGCGGACAAGATCGTGATGAACCGCTTCGAGCTGCTCGAAATCGCGAAGGCGGAGCTGCGCGCGCTTGCCGCGGCTGGCTATCGGCCGCCGCTCAGGCCGAACGCCATTCCGGTCGCGGGCAGGAGCGCGATCGCCACGATCAGGGCGTTCATGGTCAATCTGCTCGAAGGCGGCCACATCTCTGAGCACGACTACCTGATCGGGTCCAAGATCGCCACCGTGATGTGCGGTGGCGACATCGAGGGCGGGAGCCTTGTGGACGAGCAGTGGTTCCTCGATCTCGAGCGCAGGCACTTTATGGAACTGATTGCGACTGAAAAGACGCAAGCTCGGATTGAGCACACGCTCAAGACGGGCAAGCCCCTTAGAAACTAGGGGGATGATTTATGAGGGATGAGGGTAAACTCGTAAAGCATGGCTAGTTCGACAACTTTCCTCATCCCTCATCCCTCCGCCCTCATCCCTCGGAGGGAGGTGCTATATGAGTAAGCAGACCCAGGACGCCTATATCGTCGCGGCGGTGCGCACACCGGTGGGCAAGGCCCCGCGCGGCATGTTCCGCAACGTCCGGCCCGATGACCTGCTGGCGCACGTGCTGAAGAGCGCGCTCGCGAAGTGCCCGGGACTCGATCCCGCGGACATCGAAGACGTGATCGTCGGCTGCGCGATGCCGGAAGCCGAGCAGGGGATGAACGTGGCGCGCATCGGGCTGCTGCTCGCGGGCTTTCCGAACAACGTCCCCGGCATGACCATCAACCGCTTCTGCTCATCGGGCGTGCAGGCGGTGGCGCTCGCCGCCGACCGCATCCGGCTCGGCGAGGCCGACGTGATGGTGGCGGCCGGCACCGAGAGCATGAGCATGGTGCCGATGGGTGGCAACAGGCCGTCTTTCAGCCCGGCGATCTTCGACAAGAACGAAAACATCGCGATTGCCTACGGCATGGGCATCACGGCCGAGAAAGTCGCGGCGCAGTGGAAGGTGAGCCGCGAGGAACAGGATCTGTTCGCCGCGGAGAGCCACCGCCGGGCGGTGCGCGCGACCGACAGCGGTGAATTCAAGGACGAGATCACGGCCTGCACCATTGACGAGCGTGTGCCCGATCTCGGCAAGCGCGAGATCCAGGCCAGCAGCCGGCAGGCCATGAACGACGAGGGACCGCGCCGCGACACGTCGCCGGAGGCGCTCGCGAAACTGCGTCCCGCGTTTGCCGCGAAAGGCAGCGTGACCGCCGGCAACAGCTCGCAGATGTCGGACGGCGCGGCGGCCGTGGTGCTCATGAGCGAGCCGGCGCTCGCGCGCCTCAACCTGCGCCCACTCGGCCGCTTCATGGGCTACGCCGTGGCGGGCGTGCCGCCGGAGATCATGGGCATCGGCCCGGTCAAGGCGATACCCAAAGTCCTGCGGCAAGTGGGGCTGAAACAGGACGATATTGACTGGATCGAGCTCAATGAGGCGTTCGCGGCGCAGTCGCTTGCGGTGATGAAGGACCTCGGTCTCGATCACGCCCGGGTCAATCCACTGGGCGGCGCCATCGCGCTCGGGCATCCGCTCGGGGCGACCGGCGCGATCCGCGTGGCAACCCTCATGCACGGGCTGCGCCGCCACCGGAGGAAATACGGCATGGTCACGATGTGCATCGGTACCGGCATGGGCGCCGCCGGAGTTTTTGAAGCGCTGTGAGGATGGCTGGTCACCCGTGGACCAGCTTCAACCACCCCGTCGCCTTCGGCGCCACCCCTCCTTGAAAAGGAGGGGAGTGCTCATGCTTCCCCTCCTGCCAGAGGAGGGGTGCCTGCGCAGCAGGCGGGGTGGTGGGAGTGCCAGAGGAGGGGTGCCTGCGCAGCAGGCGGGGTGGTGGGAGTGCCAGAGGAGGGGTGCCTGCGCAGCAGGCGAGGTGGTGGGAGTGCCAGAGGAGGGGTGCCTGCGCAGCAGGCGGGGTGGTGGG
>DAIDBG010000002.1 GCA_027310225.1 bacterium
TTGATCCGGACCTACAGAAGGTCTTTCCCGATTCCGAGGCCGTCAATCGCGCCCTGCGTGAATATCTCTCAACAAAACGATCGGCAACCTAACCCCCGCGTCGAGAGCGACGCTCTCGCGCGCCTCACGCGGACACGTTAGTGCTCAACATGGTGACCGTGACTCCCGACCGCTTCAGGAACCTGGTACGCGATCCGTCGCGTAGCCGGCAGGACATCGAGCAGATGATGCGCAACGCGGTCGCGAAGGGCGAAACAGAATTGGCTCGCATCGCCAAGGAGGCCCTCGACAGCCGTTTTCCTGGATGGGACGTGCCGCATACTAGGGCCGCTGGCGCGAGACCAACCGTTGCTTTCTTCCGCGGAACGGAAAGGCGCTTCGACACCAGCAAGGAAGCGTACATCTGGGTCCTTGAGCGTTTCATCAGCGTGAAGCCGCGCCTGTTCGAGACCATCAACTGGGAGACGGTGTTCGTCGCCAAGGGCCGCAAGCGCAACTATTTCGGCAAGGACCTCAAAGCCATGTTCCATGGCTCTCCGCATCTCGCAGACGACCGCAACAACTACGCGCGGTTGACCAACGGCTGGTACGCGAATACCAATCTCAACAACGCCCAGAAATTCGACATCCTTTGCCGCTTCGCAGCCATCGCGAAGCTCGACTATGAAAAGGACTGGCGCTGGGACGTGGAAGATCGAAGTGACGAGCTAAGGGCACATGAAGAACGAAGAGCATTGGCGGAGCGGCTGCTCGACGAGCTTGGCAAGGCATAGCCGCACATTGAGCACTAACTTGGCGCCGCAGCCGGACGCGCGCGAGCCGGCGGTGCCTTGCACTCCGCAGTGCAGCGCGCGCCGCTGGGCTCCACGTTATGCATCGTAGGCCGTAGCCACCGTGGGAATCTTCAAGGAAGCGGCTGAAGAAGCTGCTGTTGTGCTCGACAAAGGGCGCGCATTACGCGCGTGGGCATCCGCATCCTTTGCGAGAGTCATGCTTGTCGTATCGCTTCTTGGCATTGTCCTGCTTGGCGGCCAATACGCATATATCGACTATCTGCTCACCGAGGCCAAGAAAGCCGGAGAAAATCGAACTCGGGAAGTTACGGCTCTCGGAAAGGAACTCGGCTACAAGGTTGCGTTGGATGCCATCACGCTATGCCTGGAGTCCGTTAAGGACAACCCGAAACTTCGTGCGTGGTATTGCCAGCAAGCCGTCATCCAATATAAACAGGCATCCACAAATTGGCCGCAGGAAAGAGTGCGCGAGGTTACCGATAGGCTTGCTTACGCCGCGATGAAGAATGATGTCTCTCACTACCTGCGTAGCGTTGAGCTTGATCGGCTCATCCAGTCCCCCGGTTCAAGGGAGGAAGAAGTTCTCAAGTTGCTTCTCGGTAAGACGGCTGTCGCGCTTTGGATGTTCTTTGTGGTTGCCGTCATGGTTGGCGCCTATCTATTCCTGTGGATTCTGCCAAACCGCAAGAAGGGCACTCCCGATGCATAACCTCTCGGTCAACCGGACCGCCCGCAAGCTGCGCTTGCGGGTTCCCTCCGCGCTTCGCGCTCCGGCGGTCGGTTACCTCAAACGTTAGACGTGACCAAGGCCGCACCGCTGGTGTGATGACAAAAGGCACACGGAGCGGTAGACTAGCGCCGTGAAGCCGTTCCGGTGGGACCCGGACAAGAATGAGCGCCTGAAGATTTCACGTGGCATCTCCTACGAGGAGATCGTTCTCGCTATAGAGGAAGGTGGCCTGAAGGACATCTTGGTCTACCCGAATCAGAAGCGTTATCCGGGGCAGGTGGTGCTAGTGGTGGGCTACGGGCAGTACGTCTATCTGGTGCCGTCGGTCGAAGAGGACGAGTACTACTTCCTGAAGACCATCATCCCGAGCCGCAAGGCGACGCGCGACTATTTGGACATGGATGAACCAGATGAAAAGACTTGATCGTTACGAACGCGGCATTTTGAGCGCGCACGAGAAGGGAAGGCTCGTTTCTACACGCCCCACGAAGGCACAGCTTGGCGCGTTTCGCGAAGCTGCACGCGCTACGTTCATAAAGAATCGCCGCGTGAACATCCGTCTCTCGGCCGCGGACCTCCTGGATATCCAGGCTCGCGCATACGAGGAAGGCGTGCCCTATCAAACCCTCATCGCGAGCGTCCTGCACAAATACGTGTCGGGTCGCCTGCATGAGAAAAGGTCACGTCTAACCCGATCCACACCGACGCGAGTACGCGCGGTGCGGGCTTCCTCGCGCGGGTGATCGGGGCACGTTAGAGGTCGCCAAAGACACTGCCTGCGCGCTTCCATACGCACGTATGGCCGGACCACCATATCCATGGTAGTCTTGTGCCATGGCGAAGGCCCGGTTCGACTGGGACCAGGACAAGGACGACAAGAACCACAAGAAGCACGGCGTCTCCTTCGCGCTGGCGCAGCTCACTTTCATCGATCCGAAGCGCGTCATCGCGGAAGACCTGTCACACAGCTCCGATGAACCGCGGTATTACTGTTTTGGCCAAGTGGGTGCCGGCGTCCTCACGGTGCGCTTTACTTACCGCGAGAACGTCATCCGCATCCACGGGGCCGGTTACTGGCGCAAAGGAAAACGCATCTATGAGCAAGAGAATCAAGTACACGAACGAACCCCTGGGAAACGTGAAGGTCGTTCCTGATTTCCTCCCTGCCCCGGAGGACCTCATCTTTCGGGAAGAGGGAGTCAAGGTGACGATCGCGCTGAGCAAGCGCAGCGTCGACTTCTTCAAGCGTGAAGCGCAAAAGCACCACACGCAGTACCAGCGCATGATCCGCCGGCTTCTTGATGCTTACGCAGCGCATCACATGCGATCTCTAACCCGGCGCCCAACACGGACGCGCGGCGAGCGTCAGGCAAAGGTTTGAGCACTGGGGCCGCGCGCCGGCTTGCAAGCCTGGCAGGCGCCGAGACAGACATGGAAGCCGTCATCGAATACTGCAACCGCCTCGAGGCGCTATGGCGGGACTGGAAGATACTCGACTTCTCTCTGGCCGAGGCACTGTCGGCTGCGGCGACAGTACGATACGGTAGGTGCTTCAAGTCTGGCGTCCGCGACCGCCTTCCAACACGCCGCAGGCCGACGCGCGTGCGAGCGCCGCGCTTCATCATCCATCACCGCCGGCGCGCGCGGCTGGGCGCGGGCGTTGGGTGACAAGTACAGAACCGGGTAGAATTGCCCCGACTATTCGAGGTGGCGCATGAATTTCACGATCGAGCACGAACGCGAAGAAGACGGCCGCTGGCTTGCGGAAGTTCCTGAATTAGCGGGTGTTCTCGCCTATGGTGCTACCGCTGCCGAGGCAATGGCGAAAGCTGAAGTCTTGGCGCTGCGGGTTCTTGCCGAGCGGCTCGAGCACAACGAAGCCGGACCTCAGTCCATCTCGATCGCAGTTCCGGCCACATGAGTTCATGGCCTTCGTCGAAGGCCCGCCGTGTTCTCGCCGCACTCTTCCGGATGAGCTGGACGCTCAAGCGCCAGTCCGGGTCACACAAGACTCTCTCGCGCCCTGGTTGGCCCGATTTCGTCTTTGCGTTTCACGATGGCGAGACCATCGGTCCCAAGATGCTCGCCCGGATTGCCAAGCGCACGGGGCTGAAGCCCGAGAATCTATGAACGCTCGTGCACCTTGCCACCCAACCGTGCCGTCGAAACCGACGCGCAAAAATCGGCGCGCGGTTCACGGCAGACGTTAGGTTTCTCAAGCGCGCGCCACGGGGGGGTGTCTTGCGGCATCAGGTTGTTGTAGATACAATAACCTATGCGAATCACGTTCGATCCGGCCAAGCGCGACAAGACACTGGCCGAGCGAGGACTGGACTTCGCTGATGCCGCAGTAGTCTTTTCGGGTGTCACCTTGGAAGTGAAAGACACACGGAAGACCTACGGCGAGCCGCGCATCATTTGCTACGGTCTCCTGGCCGGACGAATGGTTGTCGTGGGCTATACGCCGCGTGGCGCGGATCGCCACGTCTTCAGTATGAGGAAAGCCAATGAACGCGAACAAGCCCGCATCGCGCCGCTCCTTGAAGTCTGACCTGGCGCGCGTCGACGCTCATAAAGTGAAGCCCGAGGAGTACGAGGAACTGCCTGAACTCACCGACGACATGCTTGCCCGCGCGAAGGTGAACAAGGGTGGACGACCATTCTCGCCGAATCCTCGCAGGCTGATCTCACTGCGCCTCCCCGCCGATGTGATCGAACGCTGGAAGGCTACAGGCCCCGGCTGGCAAACGCGCATGGCTGAACGCCTGAGCAAGGTGCGGTGAAGAAACCTAACTCCAGGTGGAACGGCGCTCGACTCGTCCGTTCGAACACGCGGAGTTAAACCGGCGCGAAGCGTCCGGATTTAACCCAATTTCTTCCTCAGCCGCTCGACGTACTTCGCTTCGTCGATGACGAAGCGCTCGTGCTCGGCCTCGCCCACCTGCTCGACGTCGTCGTAAACCTTCACCTTGAAGGTGAGCCGGCGCCGGTCAATACCGGTCAACTCGGCTTCGGCGCGCACCTTCTTGCCTATCGGCGTCGGCGCCAGATGGCGGATGTTGACCGAAAGCCCGACCTGTCCCTGGCCGGGCTTGAGATGCGGCGCGACGAGATGATGGGCTGTCATTTCGACGAGCAGCGTCATCGAGGGAGTCGAAAAAACTTTGTACCCGCCCCGGCTGGTACAAAGTTTTTCAGTGACTTCCCACTCCAGGGCCTGCCTCATTCCGACCTTCAACGTCTCCATTCTTTCTCCATGAACGCGGTTGGACGTCGCGTATTGTAGTTGAACCGCGGCAGGCAAAAAAATCGGACGCCCGAAAAAATCGGACGCTACGATGAGCGTCCGATTTTTTTAACGAGTCAAGCAATTTTCCCGTTTACGGGTCTCCTGTTAAATAACACGCCGGCGAACGCCAGCGTGTTATTTCGCCGTTTGTTTGTCGTGCTTCTGGCGATAGATCCGCTTGCTCTCGCGGTCCTGCGCGCGCTCCATGCGGGTGCGCTCCCGCTTCGTCATCTTGCCGTCGGCCATCGCCTTGTCTTCCATCTTCTGCACGCGCTGCTGGCCTTTCTCGAGGCGCGCTGCTTCCTTGTCGGTCAGCTGGCCGGACTGCACGCCCTTGTCAATGCGCTGGTCCTGCCGCTCCTGCCGCTTGTCGATGCGCGGCGTGGACGCCGTGTCCGACGACTGCGCGGCCGCAACGCCGGGCAGCGCCGCAACCATCAGGGCGATCAGGGTTGTTTTCATCTTCACGTCCGTCTCTCCTCAGGTTGTTGGGAAGTGGGGTGAGCCCACCCCGACGCTAACGCTCCGCCCTATCGCCTGTTGACGGGTCAAGAGTAACAAATTGTAAGGGACGCTGGCGCGGACACGATCATGCGCGCGCTCGTTGCCCGTCACCACGCCGATTGCAGAACCTCTTCCAGCGTCCCTTGCTCGCGCACGAACTCGCGCTTCGGATCGGCGTTGAAGTTCCTGAGCGAGTTTTCCAGCACCTGCGGCAGGCGATCCCGCGCGATCCCCAGCGCGGAGAGCCGCGTGGGCATGCCGAGCGATTTGAACACCGCGTCCATCCGGTCCGCGATGCGCTGCGGCGCCTCGGCCGCCGGCCCGCCAATGCCGAGCCCCGCCGCGATGCGCGCCATCGCCTCCGGATCGCGCCCGCCGAGACGGCGCAGCACGGTGCCCATCAGCGTGCTGTAGCCCTCTCCCTGGCCGACCTCGGGGAAGACGCTGATGAGCGCCGAGCAGAACGCGTAGGAAACCCGCATCGCCCAGTGCCGCGCGAACTGCGTGCCGCCGTCGTCGGCCTCGCGGTTTTGCAGCAGCGTCGCCGCGCACAAATCGAAGCGGGGCGCGGGATCCGCCGCATCCCCGATGCGCAGCAGCGCGCCCGCGGCGAGGCGGTAGGACTGGAGCCGGTCGCCTTCGACCAGCGCGTTGTCGTCGAGCGCCCCGAGATTCATGACCGCGCGGCACCAGATGGTCGCGGCGCCAGTGCGGATCAGGCTCACCGGCGCGGTGAGCAGCGCCTCCGTGTCCCAGAAGATCGCGACCGGGCGCGTCTTGGGGTCGAAGAACTCCATGCCGCGCGCCGTGGCGTCGTCCTTCATGCGCGAGCCGGCGCGGTTCTGCGCCGTCGTGGGCGCGGTGAGCACGTTGATGATCGGCAGCTTCGGCTCCATGAGCCGGGGACTGACGGCGGGTCCGTGCTCCGGGTACTGCGTGATCAGCTCTTCCACCGGGCGCTTTTCGGCGAGCAGGATCGTCACGATGCGGGCGCCCTGGATCACGCTGCCCGCCCCGACGCCGATCACGAGGTCCGCACGGGCGGCGCGGGCCGCTTCGGTTGCGCGCAGCACCGACGAGCGCGAAGTGTCCTTGTCGATCTCGTCGTACGCCCCGGCGAGCCGCCCGCCGAGCAGCGCGCTCATGCGCGCGATGAGCGGCGTCCTGCGCGAGACCGTGCGCCCGCAGACGATGAACGCACGCTGCGCGCGATGCCTCACCACCTCGTCCGGCAGCTTCTCCAGCGCGCCCGTTCCGCTGTAGAGCCGGAACGGGTAGCCGGTGGCGCGGAAGTCGTAGCTATACATGCAAGGGGTGACTCGTTTCTCGTTTCCCGTTTCTCGTCCGTCCTTCAGCGCCTAGCAGCTAATTCTTGCATCATGGTCGAGTAACGAGAAACGAGGGACGAGGGACGAATCACTTTCTCGAATCAATGAAGCGCTCGTGCCAGGCCAGCGCCGCGAGCGCGCGGCCGGCATTGGCGATCTCATCGTAAACCGGGATTCCGAGCGCAACCGCCCGCGCGCGAAACGCCCGCTTGCGTTCCTCGAGGGCCGGCTCGCCGTCGGACCGCAGCACCAGCACGAAGTGAGCCTGGCCGGGATAGCGCGCCTGCACCCGCAGCGCGGCCTGCACCAGGTTGTCCAGCACCTCGTCCTTGGTGCGCCCGGCAAACGCCGACAGGTTGAGGTGCATCACCACGGCCTGCGGCCGGCCGTGGGCGTAGATCGCCTCGAAGATCTTCTCGGCGACGCGCCCGTCCTCCTGCTGCAGCGTGCCCACCGGCGTGTCCACGGGATTCGTGATGCTGGTGCCGGGCGGGAGCTTGAGCGCGGCGAGCGCGTCCACGGCGGCGCGCTCGAACGGCTCGACGTCGAGGCCCAGCCGCGCGAAATGATCGGTGGCGAGCACGCTCGCGCCGCCGCCGTTGCCGAACAGCACCACGCGCCGGGTCGGATGCCGCGGCCTCGGGGCCAGCGTCTGGAACACGAGCAGCGTGTCGATGAATTCGTCGAGCGTGTCCACCAGCACGCACCCGGTCTGCCGGGACAGCGCCACCCACGCCCGGTCGTCGCCGGCGAGCGAGCCGGTGTGCGAAACGGCGGCGGCGCGCCCCTGGCGCGTGCGGCCGCCCTTGAGGATCACCACCGGCTTGGCCGCGCGCGCGCCGCGCAGGATCTCGAACAGGCAGCGGCCGTTGCCCGCGGACTCGATGTACATCCCGATGACCTTCGTCTGCGGATCGGCGAGATAGTACTTGATGAAGTCGTTGGGGCCGACGTCGGCGCAGTTGCCGACCGTGATGAGTCCCGAGAACTTGAGGCCGCGGGCGAAGCCGCGGCGGATGATGTCGGTGCCGAGGCCGCCGCTTTGCGAGACGATGCCGACGCTGCCCGTTTCCTTCGGGCCGATCTCGGTGAAAGTGACCCGCCCGCGCGGCGTATAGATGCC
>DAIDBG010000021.1 GCA_027310225.1 bacterium
GTTATACCCTGCTCGGCGGCAACCCGGGCCCGCTCACCATTGCACCCAGCGTCCGCAAGCAGCTCGGGTACGACCCGATCAAGGACTTCGCGCCGATCACGCTGATTGCGCGCAGCGCGAGCTGCATGTCCGTGCATCCCAGCGTGCCGGCAAAAGGGCTCAAGGACTTTATTGCGATCGCGAAGGCAAGCCCCGGCAAGATCAATTACGCCACACCCGGCGTCGGCACCGTCGGACACCTCGCCATCGAGAATTTTTCGACGCTCGCGGGAATCAAGATGACGCATGTGCCCTACAAGGGCGCGGCGCTCTACGTCGTTGACCTGATCGCGGGCAACATTGACTTTGCCCAGATCCAGATTTTCCAGGCCGTGCCGTACGTGCGCGGCGGCAAGCTGCGCTGCCTCGCCGTCACGTCCGTTGCGCGCTCGCCCTTGCTGCCGGAAGTGGCGACGGCGGATGAGCAGGGCGTGAAAGGATTCTCCAGCTACAACTGGAACGGCATCCTCGCGCCGGCCGGCACGCCCAGGGCCGTCATCGAGCGCATCCACGCCGTGCTCTCCAAGCCGCTCACGGAGCCCGCCACGCGCAGGCAGCTCGAGGCCGTCGGCTACGAAGTGTCCGGCGACGGGCCGGCGGAATTCGCCGCGTTCATCAAAGCCGAGACGGCGAAATGGGCAGGCGTCGCGAGGAAGGCGGGAATTAAACCCGAGTGACGGGTCACTTTGAATTTGGAACTTTGAACAAGACTCCCGTCACTCCGTTACCGATACATCGAAGAAGGGAGAACCATGGTCGAGAAGAAAGAGCCGGCGTACTTCATGTACTTCCCGGGCAACTACCGCTGGTCGGCGGCGTTCATCAACATGATCGGCTCGATCGCCTACGGCGGGGCCGAGATCGGCGAGCTGCACAAGATCGGCCGTTTGCTCCAGGGCAAGGGGCCCGAGGACGACGCGGCGTGGTTCGACGCCTGCGTGAAAGTCGCCGACGGCGTGCGCGCCTATGCCCAGCAGTGGGACAAGGCCGGGCACCGTCACGCCGCCGCGCACGCCTATCTGCGCGCGTGCAACTACTACCAGATGGGCGAGCGCTTCCGCACGCCCAAGGACAGGACCGGGCTGGAGGCCTACCGCAAGGGCGTCGAGTGCTTCCACCGCCACGTAGCGCTGACGGACCTCAAGATCGAGATCGTCGAGGTCCCCTATGAAAAAGGCGGGCTTCCAGGCTATTTCGTGCACGCCCGGAACGCCAAATCGGCGCGCGCGCCGTGCGTCGTGTTCTTCGACGGACTCGACGTCACCAAGGAAATCCAGTTCGTGCGCGGGGTCGCGGACCTCGTCAAGCGCGGCATCTCCTGCCTCGTCATGGATGGCCTCGGCACGGGGGAGGCGATCCGCTTCCGCGGCTACACCCTGCGCCACGACTACGAGGTCGCGGGCAGCGCCTGCGTCAACTGGCTGGAGAAACGCGCCGACGTGGACCCGAAGCGCATCGGCGTCGTCGCGATCTCGCTCGGCGGCTACTACGCGCCGCGCTGCGCCGCGATGGAGCCGCGCTTCGCCGCCTGCATCGCCTGGGGCGCGCAGTGGGACTACCACGACACGTGGAAGAAACGCGTCGCGGCTTCCTTCAAGACTGCGCTCTCGGTGCCCGGGCACCACATCATGTGGATTCTCGGGGTGGATTCGCTCGAGGCGGCGCTCGCGAAGCTCGAGCCGTTCCGGCTCGACGGCGTGATGCAGAAGATGCGCTGCCCGTTCCTGCTGGTGCACGGCGCAGACGACGAGCAGATCCCGCTCGCCGACGCGCAGAAGCAGTTCGACGCCTGCGGCTCGCGGGACAAGACCTTCCGCGTCTTCACCGCCGAAGAGGGCGGCGCGCAGCACTGCCAGCGCGACTACCTCACGCTGGTGGTGGCGGAGATGTGGAACTGGTTCGAGGAAAAACTCGTGCGCAACTGACGCACGAGTTTTTTATCAAGGGGCCTCCGCGGGCCTTTATCTGCCCGGCTCCGTACGCGTTGTGAGCGGGTAGCCCGCCTGCTGCCAGGCCACCATGCCACCGGCGAGGTCGAACACGGACGTATAGCCGGCGCGGGCCAGGGCCTCGGCGGCGATAGCGCTCATGCTCCCCGTCTGGCAGTAAACGACGATCTTCGCCCGCCTGTCCGGGAGCCGCCCGGGAACCCGGACGCCCGCCTCGTTGTAGGGGATGAAGGCGTCAGTGCCACGAATCTCGCCGGCGTAGGGGATGTGGACATTGATCAGCGTGAAGTCCTTGCGCTGCAGCATCGACTGGAGTTGCGCGGCGCTGATGCGCTGGTACCGAAGCGGCGCGTCCTCCGTCTGATTGCGCCGGGCCTGCGCCGGAGCACCGCCCAGCACCATGGCAGCCGCCAGCAAGGCCACGCCGAACGACGGAATGATGCGGGTTTTGAACACGGACGCCCTCGCAATCGCGCCGATGCGCCTGGGATTGGACATGATTCACCGGGATTTGTTCAGAGGTTTCTTAACCCGATTATTCACAAACACAGGATGCTACGGCTCGATTCCAACGATTACCAAGGGAACAGCGGGAACCCCTCGGCCTTGGCGGATTACGTTGTAAAACTCCCCTTCGTAATAGGGAACTCCAGAGCTCATCTGCGATTGCAGCGACTTCATGGGCAGGATTTCGACCCCCACATCAATTTGATCCCCCACGTAAAACGCCACGTGCTTGACGAATAAATCGTAGGCGACAAAAGCATACTTACCAAACTGCACTTCAATCGCAACCCGTTCTTTGACGAAATCTGTTTGGTTGTAACTGAAGATCGGGACTTCGCCAGATGCTTCGATCTCCTTTTTTTACGACCTCCTGGATCTCCTCCCAAAGCTTGGGCTTATGGACAAGAAGGAACTCCCGCCCGTTGAGGTGTGAATATACCTCGACGATTTTCATTTCACGCGATACCGCCGGGGTTCTTGTTCGACAAGCCGAAGTTGAACAACGTTGTCAGTCGTGTCTTTCTTCCAAGGAGACACGGTTAGACTATTGCCCGCGGCCTTCGGATCGTAAACCGGACGATCCATTGGACGAGTCCTGAGCGTCCCGTTTACTTCTTGGCGAATCCGCTCAAGCGCAATATCGACATACTTACGGTTGATCTCGGCGCCCGCTCCACGCCTTCCATGGCGAATCGCGGCAATTACCGAAGTGCCCACTCCCAGGAAGGGATCAAAAACCCAATCTCCCGGATTCGTCATGGCAAGGACTAATCGTTCGATGAGCTCCACAGGAAACTGGCAAGGATGAACAGTCTTTTCAACATGATTGCTTTTCACGTTCGGGATTACCCATATATCCCCGGGGTTCTTGCCCAATGGGTTGCTTGAATACTGCCCCTTCCTGGGGCCCTTAAAGTGTTTCTTCCCGGGATATTTTTGAGGAACTCTAACCGGGTCAAGGTTAAAGGTATAACGGTCCGACTTCGTAAACCAGATTATCGTTTCATAGCGCCCGGAAAACCTATTCGAGCAGTGAAGGCCATGTTCAAAATGCCAAATGATTCTGTTCCTCATCTTCAGCCCCAAGCTCCTGAAGACAGGATAAAGGAGGGAGTCCAGCGGATAGATTGCCCCCTTATCGACGTAATTGCCTACTTGCCAGCAAATACTGCCTCTGGGCGCTAGGGCCCGAACGCATTCCGCGATTACCCGCGCTTGCTGCTCAACGTAATGATTGAGATCTAGTCGCTTCTCGTATTCTTTGCCGATGTTGTACGGCGGAGAAGTGACTACCAATTGGAGAACACCATTGGGAATCTGCTCTAGCAGTTCGAGGCAATCACCCTCGTAAACGACTAATTCCCTTTTAGGGTCAAATCGATCAGCAACTTCCAGCTTCCGAAACATGGAATAACAGTGTGGCGTGTTTTGCGAAATGCCGCAATACCGTGTGGAAAGGACTAACGCCGCTCTGGACGAGCGGGTTTACCGCAGGCAGCCCACTCGGCTAGGGAGACGGCCTAGGGGATGGCGAAAACTTCTCTACCCGTGCCTTCTGCCGCGCAGGAGCTTCGCGCTCATCTTCACCGCCTTCACGATGTTGATGTAGCCGGTGCAGCGGCAGAGGTTGCCCTCGAGCCCGTGGATGATCTCCTCCTCGGTCGGATTGGGCCTGTCCCTGAGCAGGCCCGCGGTGGCCATGATCATGCCCGGCGTGCAGAAGCCGCACTGCAGGCCGTGGCACTCCGAGAACGCGCGCTGGATGGGGTGGAGCTTGCCCTTTTTCGCCATGCCCTCGATCGTCACGATCTCCGCGCCATTCACCTGTACCGCGAGCACCGAGCACGACTTCACTGCCCGGCCGTTCACATGCACGGTGCAGCAGCCACACTGGCTCGTGTCGCACCCGATGTGCGTGCCGGTAAGCCCGAGCTCGTCGCGCAGGAAGTTGACGAGCAGCGTGCGATCCTCGACCGTCTTCGTGTGTTTGACGCCGTTTACCGTGAGAGTGACCCTGGCCATGGTTTCCAATCCTATCGGCTACTTTCTGCCGGAGAGCTTCCCCAGCGCGCGCTTCGCCATCACGCGCACCAGGTTGGCGCGGTACTCGCGGCTCGCGTGGATGTCCTCGTTCAGCTCCGCCGCATCGAGTGCGACGCCTTCCAGCGCCGCGGGCCTGAGGCTCTTCGCGAGCGCGGCCTCGGCCTCGCGCCAGCGGAAGACCCCCGGCCCTGCGCCCGTCACCGCCACGCGCATGCCCTCGCCCGTCCGCGCGACGAACACGCCCGCCATCGCGTAGCCCGATGCCGGGTGGGGAAACTTGGCGTAAGCGGCGCGCTTCGGCACCGGGAACACGACGCGCACGATGATCTCGCCCTCCTCGAGTGCGGTCGCGAACAGGCCCTGGAAGTAATCGTCCGCGGCGATCTCCCGCTTGTTGGTGACGATGGTGGCTGCGAGGCCCAGCACCGCGGCGGGATAGTCCGCGGCGGGGTCGTTGTTCGCCACGGACCCGCCCAGCGTGCCCAGGTTGCGCACCTGCGGGTCGCCGATCAGCCCCGCCAGATACGCGAGCGCCGGTACCGCCCTCCGCACCATGGACGAAGTCGCGACATCGTGGTGCTTCGTTGCCGCGCCGATCTCGAGCCGGCCTTTTGCCGCCCTGATCCCATGCAGCTCCGGCAGCTGCGTGATGTCCACCAGATGCGAAGGCTTCGCCAGCCTCTGCTTCAGGGTGGGGACCAGCGTCATGCCTCCCCCGAGCAGTTTCGCCTCGGGGTGCGCCGCGAGCAGCTTCGCGGCTTCCGCCAGCGAACCGGGGCGGACGTAGTTGAGCGCGTACATCAGCTTTGTCCCTTTCCCGCGGAACGGATGGCGTGCCAGACTTTCGCCGGCGTGAACGGCATGTCGAGGTGGGCGATGCC
>DAIDBG010000056.1 GCA_027310225.1 bacterium
AGAAGTAGAACAGCGTGCGGTCTTCGGTGTGCGCCGCAACGAACGTGCCGCGTCCCTGATGCCGCAGCAGAATCTTCTCCGCGACCAGCTCGTCCACCGCCTTGCGGATGGTGCCGATCGAGACGTTGAAGTGCTCCGCAAGGCGCGACTCGCTCGGGATCGCCGCGCCCGGCTTCCACTCGCCGGCGGCGAGGCTGCGCGTGATGCGGAACTTGACCTCCTTGTAGAGCGGGTTGAGAGTCAGGTTTCCCGCGGCGAGCGTGCTGTTCATCGGTCCGCCCCATGCCGGCTTTGAGTGCTGCAGGATTCTAGCACCGGGGAACCTTGATTCATATAGGTCATATAGTTGACTTTGAGGGGGCGACCGGGATAGGATGGTCGGCACCACAGGAAGCCACAGGTCTTTCCCCTGAATCGAGCGCGCGCCTCGCAGCCGCCGCCATACCGCAGCAAGGAGATAACATGATTCACTTTGTGGTCCACGACAAAAAGGACACCGTCGGCGTCATCGTCATCGAAGGCGTCAAGGCCGGCCAGGAACTCACCGGCTGGCTGATGGAGGACGATTCCACCATCAAGTTGAAGGCGGTCAACGACATTCCGATCGGGCACAAGCTTGCCACGCGGCCGATCCGGAAGGGCGACACCGTCATCAAGTACGGCTTCGACATCGGCCGCGCCGTGGCCGACATCAAGGTCGGCGAGCACGCGCACGTGCACAACCTCAAGACCAAGCGCTGGTGAAACGTGTTGCTGCACGTCTCGCCAATGAAGTTTCACCTTTCACAAAGGATTTCGTGATGATTAGCAGCAAAACCACCTTCCAGGGCTACCGCCGCGAGAACGGCCGCGTCGGCGTGCGCAATCACGTCATCATCCTGCCGGTTGACGACCTGTCCAACGCCGCTGCCGAAGCGGTCGCCAATAACGTCAAGGGCGCGCTGGCGATCCCCCATCCCTACGGCCGGTTGCAATTCGGCGCCGATCTCGATTTGCATTTCCGCACGCTGATCGGCGCGGGATCGAACCCCAACGTCGCTGCTGTCGTCGTGATCTGCATCGAGGAGGAATGGGCCAAGCGCGTCGTGGACGGCATTGCCAAGACCGGCAAGCCGGTGACCGGCTTCGGCATCGAGCTCCACGGCGACCACGACACCATCATGCGTGCTTCCAGGGTCGCGAAGGAGTACGTGCAATGGGCCTCCGAGCTGCAGCGCGTGGAATGCCCGATCAGAGACCTGTGGGTCTCCTGCAAATGCGGTGAATCGGACACGACCTCGGGGTGCGGCTCGAACCCGACCGTCGGCAATGCCTTCGACAAGCTCGAGCCGCTCGGCGCGACGCTCTGCTTCGGGGAGACCACCGAGATCACCGGCGGCGAGAACATCGTCGCCGACCGCTGCGCCACGCCGCAGGTGCGCGAGAAGTGGATGCAGGTGTTCAACCGCTACCAGGAAGTGATCAACCGCCACAAGACCAGCGACCTGATGGATTCGCAGCCGACCAAGGGCAACATCGCCGGCGGGCTCACCACGATCGAGGAGAAGGCGCTCGGCAACATCCAGAAGATCGGCAGGAAGTGCAAGGTGATCGGCATTCTCGACAAGGCGGAGACCCCGACCGGCCCGGGCCTGTGGTTCATGGACTCGTCTTCGGCCGCGGCGGAAATGGTGACGCTGGTCGCCGCGGCGGGCTACGCCGTGCATTTCTTCCCCACCGGCCAGGGCAACGTGATCGGCAATCCGATCCTGCCGGTGATCAAGCTCACGGCGAACCCGCGCACCGCGCGCACCATGTCCGAGCACATCGACCTCGACGTCTCGGGCCTGCTGCAGCGGCAGAAGAACCTGGACCAGTGTGGCGACGAGCTGCTGGAGGTGATGCTGCACACCTGCAACGGGCGGTTGACCTGCGCCGAGGCGCTGGGACACCGCGAGTTCGTGCTGACGCGCCTCTACGAGAGCGCCTGACGGCGGTGACGCACTGACGAAAAGAGCATCGGGTTCTGTTGGGTCTCGCCACCACGTCATTTCGTCGCTTCATTACCTGAAAATGGCCGCCTCGCCCAAGCTCACCGTTTCGGTCTGGCGCGGGATGGAGAGCGGCCGCTTCCAGGCGTTCGAGGTGCCGCGGCTCGAGAGCCAGACCGTGCTCGATGTCGTCACCTACATCCAGCGCCATCTCGACCCCACGCTCGCCTACCGCTTCGCCTGCCGCGTCGGCATGTGCGGCTCGTGCGCGATGACCGTGAACGGGCAGGCACGCTGGACCTGCCGCACCCACGTGGACAAGGTCGCGGCTCACGACCGGCTCGAAGTCGCCCCCCTCCATAACCTGCCGGTGGTGCGCGATCTGGTGACCGACATGAGCCCGTTCTTCGACAAGTGGGCGCGCGCGCACGGGCGCTTCCGCGGCACGCGCACGCGCGAGGACGACTTCGCGCGGGTGCCGCCGGATGCTCCGCAGCGGCTGCTGGCGGACGCCGCGATCGAGTGCATCGGCTGCGGGGTGTGCTACAGCTCGTGTGACATCGTCGCCTGGAATCCGGATTACCTCGGCCCGGCGGCGCTCAACCGCGCATGGACGCTCGTCAACGACGTGCGCGACGGCGGGAACAGGGAGCGGCTCGCGGCGATCGCCGGCGACGCCGGCTGCCATGCCTGCCATACCCTCATGAGCTGCACCGAGCGCTGTCCCAAGCAGCTCTCGCCCACCGCGTCCATTGCGGGCCTGAAACGGGCGGCAATGGTGGCGGCGTTGAAGGGGGGGATCTGAGTGAGGAATGCGGAGTGCAAAATGCGGAGCGGGGAGACGATCGTCGTCTCAACGCCGGGCTTTGATCTCGTCGCTCGCCGGATGCGCGTTGCGGCGGTGTCGAGCGGGGTTCATCAGTGAACACCCGAAATCAGGTTTTGCTCTGGACGGCTCAGCGCGCATCGGGCGCCGTGCTCGCCGTGTTCGTGTTGGTTCATCTCGCCACCGTCATCTACGCGGTGCGCAACGGCCTTTCCGCCGCCGAGATCCTCGGCCGCACGCGCGGGAACCTCGGCTGGGCGGCGTTCTACGCGCTGTTCGTGGCGGCGGTGGCGGTGCACGCTCCGATCGGGCTGCGTAGCGTGCTCTCGGAGACCTTCGACTGGCGCGGGCGGGGGCTGGAGCTGACGGTGCTTGCGACCGGCATAGCGCTCGCGCTGTTCGGTTTCCGCGCCGTCTATGCCGTGTTTGTATGAAACCGCCATTCACTCGCTTCCATCGGCATGTATCGGTGTGCATCGGTGGCTGGAGTTGAGCCATGAAAAGCGGCTTCCGCGCGCGCAACCATCCCGCTTACTGGGCGTTCATCGTCCACCGCGCCTCCGGCGTGCTGCTGGCGCTGTTTCTGCCTTTGCATTTCTGGGCGCTGGGGCGGGCGCTGCAGGGCGAGGCGGGGCTGGAGACGTTCCTGCGCTGGAGCGACCAGCCGCTGGTCAAGCTCGCCGAAACGGTGCTGGTGCTGCTGCTCGCCGCGCACCTGGCGGGCGGCGTGCGGCTGTTGATGCTCGAGTTTCTCGCGTGGCGCGACTGGCAGAAGAGCCTGCTCGCGGCCGCGGCCGGCGTGACGCTCGCGGCCGGCCTGATTTTCCTGCTGAACCTCGTATGAGTTCCGCCGGCACGCACAGGAGCCGCGCACTTTTCGGAGCGCGTCTTGCTGCGGGCGGCGCGATCGGGTAACGTGATCCGGAGAAAACCGTAGATTAAAACCAGATTTGAGGAGGGAAACATGCGCTGCACGAAATGGCTTGCTTTTGCGGCGGCGATGCTGACCGGGCTTGCCGTCCACGCCCAGAACTACCCCAACAAGCCGGTGCGGGTCATCGTGCCGTTCGCACCCGGGGGCGCGACCGACATTGTGACGCGCCTCGTCGGGCAGAAGTTGAACGAGCTGTGGGGCCAGACCGTCGTGGTGGATAACCGCGCCGGCGCCGGCGGCAACATCGGGGGCGACCTCGCGGCCCGGGCGACGCCCGACGGCTACACGCTGTTCATGACCTCGGGCTCGATCGTCACCGCGAACCAGTACATCTACAGGAAGATGCCGTTCGATCCGGACAAGGACCTCGTGGCGATCACCAACGTCGCGAGTGGACCCCAGGCCGTGGTGGTGGCCAACAACGTGCCCGCCAGGAACGTCAAGGAGCTGATCGCGCTCGCCAAGGCGAAGCCGCGGTCGCTCACCTTCGGCTCCGCGGGCTTCGGCACGCAGACCCATCTGGCGGCGGAGAACCTGCTCTACACCGCGGGCATTGATGCCACCCACGTGCCGTACAAGGGCGAGGGTCCGGCGCTCACCGACCTGGTTGCGGGGCAGATCCAGCTGCTCACCCCGAATCTTTCGGCCGCGATCGGTTTCATCCAGCAGGGCAGGATCCGCGCCCTCGGCGTTACCAGCAAACAGCGCGCGCCGCAACTCCCCGATGTTCCCGCCGTGGCGGAAACGCTGCCCGGATTCGAGAACGTCGGATGGTTCGGGCTGATGGCGCCGACCGGCACGCCGAAAGCGGTCATTGACAAGGTGTACCGTGACACGGCGAAAGTGCTCGGCAACCCGGACGTGAAAAAGCGCTTCGAGGATATCGGCATGGCGGGGGTCGGGAATACGCCGGCGGCCTTCGCGAAAGCAATCAAGGAAGAGTCGCAGCGCTGGGCAAAGATCGTCCGCGAGCGCAAGCTGCAGATCAACTGATTTCGTCACTCAAGGCGTCGTCCATGGGCCAGGGCTTCGGCTGATCCGTGAAAGTCGATTTGAAGCAGGTAGAGGAAACGTGCAAGGAGCTTTACATCCGGGCGCTCAAGGTGCTGCCGCCCGACGTCAAGCAGGGGTTCGCACGGCTGGACGCGGCTGAAACCAGTCCGCTCGCCAAAAAGGTCCTCGGCACGATGATCAAGAACATCTCGGTGGCGGAGGCGACGGACAACCTCACCTGCCAGGACACCGGGGTGCCGATCTATAACGTCACGATCGGGCGCAGCGTCGCGGTGGACGGCGTGGACCTCGAGGCCGCCATCGTTCGCGGTTGCGCGCGCGCCACCGCCGAGCATCCGCTGCGCTCCTCGGTGGTGCACCCGATCACCCGCGTGAACGACCACACTTCCTGCGGCATCCGGATCCCGGCGATCCACGTCACGTTTTCCGACCGGCCGGAGGAACTGACGATCCAGATGATCCCCAAGGGCTCGGGCTCCGAGAACAACTCCTGGCTCCGGATGGCGGTGCCGGCCGAGGGGGTGGACGCGATCAAGACCTTCGTCGTGGATTGCGTCCTGGACGCGGGCGGCAAGACCTGCCCGCCGACCATCGTCGGCGTGGGGGTCGGCGGCAGCGCCGACCTTTGCGTGTCCCTCGCGAAGCTGGCGGCGATCCGCCCGCTCGGCACGCGCTGCGAGGACCCCGAGGGTGCGAAGCTCGAGCAGGACCTCACCGGCGCGGTCAATCAGCTCGGCGTCGGCCCCCAGGGCCTGGGCGGCGATTCGACGGCGTTCGCGGTGCACGTGGAGCTGGCGGCGACCCACATCACGATGAACCCGGTGGCGGTCAACATGCAGTGCCATGCTGCGCGCCGCGCCTCCGCCACGTTTACTCCCCAAGGCGTCACTTATGGGTTCTAGACCCGTCACTTCGTCACCTCGTCACTTCGTCACCGGTTCCTGATGGCGCATCACGACGTCGTTACCCCCGTTACCGAAGCGCAGGTCCGCAGCTGGCGCACCGGCGACACGGTGACGCTGAACGGGACCTTGTTCGGCATCCGCGACGCGACGCAGATCCACCTGTTCGACCGCGGCCGCAAGACGCGCTTCGATCTCAAGGGTCACGCGGTGATCCACACCGCGCCCAACGTGAAGAAGGTGGAGAGGTCGAAGGCGCACCCCACGGGCTACGCGCCGGTGTGCGTCGGCACCACCACCAGCGCGCGCATGGAGCGCTTCACGCGCCCGCTGATGCAGGGATACGGCGTGAGGATCATCATCGGCAAGGGCGGCCTCGGGGAAGGCTCGCTTTCCGCCTTCAAGGATCTGGGCGGTGTTTATCTGGCGATCGTCGGCGGCGCGGCGGCGCTGGAAACCACGTGGGTCGAGGCGATCGAGGACGTGGACTTGGACGACCTCAATCCCGAATCGCTGTGGAAGTTCCGCGTGAAGGGCTTCGGACCGCTGCTCGTCTCGATGGACAGCCACGGCGGAAGCCTCTATACCGAAGTCAACCGGGCCGCGCGCGCGCGGCGCGCCGCGGCGCTCGCCTCCCTCGGCGTGAAGACCTGAACCGCCAAACGCCAAGGACGCCAGGGACGCCAGGGACGCAGTGAAACGGCTGAAAACCGACATTCTCATCCTCGGCTCCGGCGGCGCGGGGCTGTTCGCCGCGCTGCACGCGCAGCAGGCGGACCCGGGTCTGTCCATCACCGTCGCGGTGAAGGGTTTGCTCGGCAAGTGCGGCTGCACGCGCATGGTGCAGGGCGGCTACAACGTCGCGCTCGCGCCCGGCGACTCGGTCGAGCGCCACTTCATGGATACCATCGAGGGCGGCAAGTGGCTGCCCGACCAGGATCTCGCCTGGACACTGGTGAGCGTCGCGGTCGAGCGCGTCCATGAGCTGGAGAACGAGCTCGGCTGTTTCTTCGACCGCAACCCCGACGGCACCGTCCACCAGAAGGCGTTCGCGGGTCAGACCTTCGACCGCACGGTGCACAAGGGCGATCTCACCGGCATCGAGATCATCAACCGCCTCGCCGAGCAGGTGTGGGCGCGCGGCATCGCACGGCTGGAGGAGCATCGCGCGCTGGAGCTGGTGCGCAGCCGCAAGGGCGACGCGATCTCCGGCGTGCTGATGGTGGACGTGAGAAGCGGCGAATTCGTTTTCGTGCAGGCGAGGGCGGTGCTGCTCGCCACCGGCGGCGGGCCCACCATGTACAAGTACCACACCCCTTCCGGCGACAAGAGCTGCGACGGAATGGCGATGGCGCTGCGCGCGGGGCTGACGCTGCGCGACATGGAAATGGTGCAGTTCCACCCGACCGGCCTCATAGCGGGTGCCCACACCCGCATCACCGGCACGATCATCGAGGAGGGCCTGCGCGGCGCCGGGGGGCATCTCCTGAACGGCGCCGGCGAGCGCTTCATGCACCTCTACGATCCCCGCAACGAGCGCGCGACGCGCGACATCGTGAGCCGCGCGATGTTCGACCAGATGCGCCAGGGCAAGGTCGGCCCGCGCGGCGGGCTCTACATCACCATGCGCCATCTCGACCCCGCGCGGGTGCGGCGGGAGTTCAAGGGCATGGTCGAGCGCTGCGCCGATTGCGGCTTCGATCTCGTTTCCGGGCTGGTCGACGTGGTGCCGACGGCGCACTACATGATGGGCGGCGTCGTCTTCCGCGGCGACTGCTCCACCGAGCTGCCGGGGCTGTTCGTGGCGGGCGAGGACTCGGGCGGCGTGCACGGCGCGAACCGCCTGGGCGGCAACGGGGTGGCGAACTCCACGGTGTTCGGGGGCATCGCGGGCGACACGATGGCGCCGTGGGTGAAGGCGCACGGCGCGTTGCACGAGCCGGACGAGGCCGCGCTCGCCGAGGCGGTGGCGCGCGCCCGCGCGCCGCTCGCGAGACCGCCGGCGGACCTCAACCGGATCCGCGAGCGGCTCTACGAGGTGATGTGGGACGACGTCGGCATCGTGCGCGACGCCGCCTCGCTCGCGCGCGCGGTCGGCGCGCTCGACGAGCTGGAGGCGCGGCTCGACGCGACCGGCGTGGACGCCTCGAGCCTCGCCTTCAATCTCGCCTGGCACGACTGGTTGAACCTCAAGAGCCTGCTCACCACGTCGAAGGCGATCCGCGCCGCCGCGGCGGCGCGCGAGGACTCGCGCGGGGCGCACTACCGCTCGGATTTTCCGGAGGTGCGCGACCTCGCGAATTCGCGCTACACCTGCGTGACGTGGCAGGACGGCCGCTTCCGCATCGCCATGCGCCCGGTCGAGTTCACGCGCGTCAAGCCCGGCGAGACCCTGCTGAAGGCGGCAGCGGATGCGGCCGCCTGAAGAGTGACGAGGCACAGGTGACGAGATACGGGTGACGCGCTTTAGCCCCGATTATTCACAAACACAGGATGCTCCAACGATACGCGCGTGACGAAGTGTCTTGCGACTCTGCACGAGGATCCTGTTCATGAATAATCGGGGTTAGCCCCACGGTTTCCCCTTATTCGTCACTCTCCGCCAGCCATCGCAATCTCTGGAGCGGCATCCCTGTGAAATGCTCTGTTGAAGAGACGACCACGCTCGCGGCGCGCGCGCTGAGGACAGCCGGCGCCTCGAGGGCGATGGCGCAGGCGACGGCGCAGGCGCTGGTGCAGGCGGAGATGGAGGGGTTCTCCGGGCACGGGCTCGCGCGCGTAGCTCTCTACTGCGAGCACTTACGGCGGGGCCGGGCCGACGGAAAAGCGCGCCCGAAGCTCGTCAAGAAAAAAGGCGCAACCTGCCTCGTGGACGCGGCGGGCGGGCTCGCGTATCCGGCGGCCGCGATCGCGGCGAAGGAGGCGATCAGACGCGCGAAGCGCTACGGCATCGCGTTCGCGGGCGTCACCAACAGCCACCACTTCGGCGCCGCGGCATTTCATCTTGCGCCGGTCGCGCGCGAAGGTCTCGTCGGCCTCGCCTTCACCAACTCGCCCTCCGCCATCAACGCCTGGGGCGGAAAAAAGGCATTCTTCGGCACGAATCCCATTGCGGCAGTCTTCCCGCGCAAGGGCGCCGATCCCATCGTGGTGGACCTGTCGCTGACGGAAGTGGCGCGCGGAAAAATCATGCTGTTCGCCAGGCAGGAGAGACCCATCCCCCTCGGCTGGGCGGTGGACAAGGACGGCAATCCCACAACCGACCCCAAGGCCGCGCTCACCGGCAGCCTCTCCGCGATCGGCGGCATGAAAGGAACGATGCTCGCGCTGATCGTGGAGGTGCTGTGCGTCGCGCTCACCGGCGCGGCGTTCAGCTTCGAGAACGATTCGTACTTCGAGCCCGGTAACAAGCCCCGCATCGGCCACGCGATCCTGGCCATAGACCCCGACGCGCTCGCCGGCGCGGGTTCCTATTTCTCCCGCCTGGAGGTCATGATCTCCCGCATGCTCGCCGACGGCGGCGTCCGTCTGCCGGGAGCGCGCCGCCAGCAGACGGCGGCCCGCGCCCGGGAGCAGGGGATCGAGATTTCAGAGGCGCTTCTGGGCGAGCTGCGCACGCTCGCCGGAAAGGCGTGAGCCCCGTCCTCGCCATCCACGGCGGCGCGGGCACGATCCGCCGCTCGGAGATGACGCGGCGGCGCGAGCAGCACTACCGTGCCGCGCTCGCAGCGGCCCTGCAGTCGGGTTACGCAGTGCTTGACGGCGGCGGAAGCAGCATGGATGCCGTGGTCGCGGCGGTGGTAGTTCTCGAGGACTCGCCGCTGTTCAACGCGGGACGTGGTGCTGTACTCAACGCCGAGGGTGAGCACGAGCTCGACGCCGCGGTCATGGACGGGGCGACCGGCAAGGCGGGTGCGGTCGCCCGCGTGCGGCGCGTGAGGAACCCGGTACTCGCTGCGCACGCGGTGATGGAGCGGACCCCGCACGTTCTGCTGGCGGGCGGGGCGGCGGACCGCTTCGCGCGAACAGCAGGATTGCGGATGGTGGCGCCGCGCTACTTCCGGACGCCGGAGCGGGCGCGGGACCTGAAGCGCGCGCGAACTCGGAACGCCGGGCGTACCGCCGACCGCCACGGCACGGTGGGCGCAGTGGCGCTGGACCGGCGCGGCAACCTCGCCGCGGCGACCTCGACGGGCGGCTACACCAACAAGCTGCCCGGGCGCGTCGGCGACTCCCCGATCATCGGCGCCGGCACCTATGCCGAGAACGCCACCTGCGCGGTCTCGGCCACCGGCCCCGGCGAGTTCTTCATGCGCGCCGTTCTCGCCCACGACGTCGCCGCGCGCATGCGCTATCGCGGCGAGACCCTGGCGCAGCGCCTCGCGCCGGGGAAACGCCGCTATCGGTCGCTCGACGACCTCGACGTGCTCGACGCCGCGCGGCGCGACCCGGAGGCGCTGGTCGGCGGCGACGACCCGGTGACGCTCGACGAGATTCAGCGTGCACCGGAGCTGCTGCACGCCGTCAAGCGCGCCATCGACCGGCGGCGCGCCGCGGGGCGTTTCCTGCTCACGGGTTCGGCCAACCTGCTGCTGATGCGCCAGGTATCCGAATCGCTGGCCGGCCGGGCGAGCTACCTCACGCTCTGGCCGATGACGCGGCGCGAGCAGCGTGGCGAGGGACGCGGCGGACTCTGGGAAGAACTGCTCGCCGCCCGCGATGAGCGGTGGCTCGATCTCCTGGCGGCGCGGCCGGAGGAGCCCGAGGACTGGCGCGCGCTCGCGCTGAGGGGCGGCTTTCCGACGCCGGCGGTGGGGATGAAACGGCCCACGGACCGCGCGGTGTGGTTCGACGGCTACGTGCGCACCTATCTGGAGCGGAATCTCCAGGACCTCGCCTCGATCGGCGCGCTCCCAGACTTCCGCCGGCTGATGCGCGCGGCCTGCCTGCGCCTGGGGCAATTGATCAACCAGGCGGAGCTCGGTCGCGATGTCGCGCTGCCGCAGCCCACGGTGCACCGCTGGCTCAACTTGCTGGAGACGTCGTACCTGCTGGTGCGCGTTCCCGCCTACGCGGTGAACCGCACCAAGCGGCTCATCAAGTCGCCGAAGCTCTACTGGGGCGACACCGGCGTTGCCCTGCATCTGGCGGGCGGGGCGGAGCCCGGCGGCGCGCACCTGGAGAACCTGGTCCTGCACGATCTCCTCGCCTGGCGCGACGCGAGGCTCGAGCGCGCCGAACTCGGCTACTGGCGCACGGCCACTGGCGAGGAGGTGGATTTCGTGATCGAGGCGGAGGGGCGGCTCCTGCCCATCGAAATCAAGGCCGGTGCGCGGCCGCGGCTGGCCGATTGCGCGCACCTGCGCAGCTTCCGCGCGGAGTACGGGAAAAAGGCGCGCGCCGGGCTGCTGTTGCACACCGGGAGCACGCTCGAATGGCTGGCGCCGGACGTGCTGGCCGCGCCGTGGTGGCGGGTGCTGTGAGAGCGGGTCAGACCCCCGGAAAGACTCGCCTGAAGGATGAACGCGGAAGGATGACCCCACGCTTCGCGTGATTTCCAGCTGTCCCTCCCTTTCTCGTCCGGTCGGTAGACAAGGAGACGTCCTTCCGACCGAAGGCAACGAAAGGTCGGGACCTGCATCAAGCCCATGCGCAGCATGGGGGTCATCCTTCCACGTTCATCCTTCATCCTTTATCCTTCGGGACGGCTTCATCACTCCATCACTTCAGCACTTCCTCACCTATGAGCGGCAGCGAATTCCGGGTCATGACCTCCGGCGCCTTTACGGCGGCGCACCTGGCGCTGGTCCCGCAACTGGAGCGCCTGACGAAGAAGAAGGTCGTCACCGCTTCGACCTCCATCGGCACGGGCGAGAATTCCATCCCGAACCGGCTCAAGCGCGGCGAGGTCGTGGACATCGTCATCGTCGCGGAGCACGTGCTGCGTCAATTTGTCGCGGAGGGCCTGGTGCTGGCCGAAGGCCTCGCGGTCCTTGCC
>DAIDBG010000062.1 GCA_027310225.1 bacterium
GCCGCGAGGATAGCCGGTATCTAGCGGAACGAGAGCAGTCCGGGCACGTACGGAAAGCGCGTCGGCAGCCGGGCGACCGCGCAATCCACGAGCCGCATCTGCGGGAACGACAGCACGGCAACCGCCGCGCGCGTCACGCGCCCGCCCCGCTCGAAGCCGACGTCGGTGCCGGCGACATGGCGCACGGCCGGCAGCCTGCCCCTGGAAACGACGTGCTTCCTGAGACGCTGCTGCAGCGCGACGGCCTGCCGCGGGGTGAGATTCCACGAATGGCGAACCTTGCTCATCGCTCCGCGCCCGGTATTGCGATCCCTGCCGGCGAACAGGATACTATGGGCCATGAGCGACGACCTCTTTGACAGCCTGCGAAACCAGATGATGGCCGAGATCATCGCGGAGGCCGCCCTGACGGCCGCTCACACCGGCAGGGGTGTCTTCAGCGAGCGCGTGATGCGGACCATCGGCAGCGTTCCGCGCCACGAGTTCGTGCCGCTCGAGCTGCAACCGTACGCCTACCTCAACCGGCCGCTGCCGATCGGCTACGAGAAGACCATCTCCCAGCCGTTCATCGTGGCGCTGATGACCGACCTGCTCGATCTGCAGGAGGGCGACATGGTGCTGGAGATCGGCGCCGGCGCCGGCTACCAGGCGGCGATACTGGCCGAGCTCGCCCGGCGCGTCTATACCGTGGACATCGTCGAGGAGCTTGCGCAAGGCGCGGAAAAGCGGCTGCAGCGCCTGGGCTACGACAACATCGAGATCCGCGTCGCCAACGGCTATTACGGCTGGCCTGAGCGTGCGCCCTACGACAAGATCATGGTGACCGCCGCCGCGGACCTGATCCCGCCGCCGCTCCTCGCGCAACTGAAGCCCGGCGGGCGCATGGTGATACCGACCGGCATCCCCGACAAACAGACCCTCACGCTGGTGGAGAAATCCGCGGCCGGCAGCCTGTCCGCGCGCGAGATCCTGCCGGTGCGCTTTTCCGAGCTGGAAGAGCCCGGAGAGACCGCGGGCGTCGCCTGAATGGGGTGATTAGCCCCGATTGATGCGGTTCTCCTACTACCACCGCCTCTCGGCGCGCCAGCAGGCCGTTTATCGCAAGAGTGACGCGATCGAGGCGGTACGCATCCCGGACGATGAGCCGCTCGGGCCGGTGGTGGCGGAGATCGCCTCCGGCCTCGTGGCGGAGGACCGGGGACGCACGCAGGCCGCATGCCAGGCGCTGGCGGACGGGCTCGTGAGGCGCTTCGATGTGCCGCGCATCGAGGTCGCCGTGCTCGCGAAACGGCCGGTGCTGCGCGGCGGCGACGACCTGATGGGTCTGTACGAGCCGGGGGAGCGCGGCATGCCGATCAGGATCACGGTCTGGATGCGCACGGCACAGCACCGCAAGGTGGTGGCGTTCAAAACCTTCCTGCGCACGCTGTTGCACGAGTTCTGCCATCACCTCGATTACGAGTTCTTCAGGCTGCCCGAAACGTTCCATACCGAAGGCTTCTACAAGCGCGAGTCCAGCCTGATGAACCAGCTGCTCCCGCCCGGCCTCAAGAGCGTGACTCGTGAGCGGTGACGGGTGACCGGAAACTTCAAGAACAAGGGTTCCGTCGAATCACCGGTCACTGGTCTATAATCGCGCCGCATGGCGAGACAGATCAGGACCATGGCGGTGCTGTTTGCCGACATCAGCGAGAGCGCCAGCCTCTACCAGAAGCTCGGCGACACCGCCGCGCGCAACATCGTCAACACCTGCCTCGCCCTCGTCACCGGAGTGCTGCCGCGCTACGACGGGCGGCTGGTGAAGACCATCGGCGACGAGGTGATGTGCGTGTTTCCCAGCGCCGATCTGGCGGTGCTCGCGGCGAGCGAGATGCAGTCGCTGGTTTCGTCCACTCGCCCCGGCAATTACCCGGTGGCGATCCACATCGGGCTGCACTACGGGCCGGTGCTGATGGAAGAGAACGATGTGTTCGGCGATACCGTCAACACCGCCGCCTACTTGAGGGCGGCCGCGACGGCGGAACAGATCCTGACGACCGGGGCGACGGAGGGGTGCCTGTCGGCCGCGCTCAGGTCCTGTGTGCGCCCGATCTTTCACGCCGTGCTCAAGGGCAGCGCCGAGGAATCCGCCGTGTACCAGGTACTGTGGCGAACCGACAGGCTCGATCTCACCGACGTCAACCTGCATTCGGGCAAGGTCATCCCGGGCGACACCGGGAGCTTGCTGGTGGCGCTCGGCGAGGAGCGCGTGCGCGTGGACCAGTGGCGTACCAGCGTCGTCATCGGGCGCTCGCAGGACTGCGATCTCGTGGTGACCGACAAGTTCGCTTCGCGCCGGCATCTCTCGATCAAGCTGGTGCGCACGTATTTCTACCTGTTCGATCACAGCATCAACGGCACCTTTGTCTCGCTCGAGAGCGGGGAAGAGGTGCACGTGCTGCGGCGCGAGATGCTGCTCGACGGCAGCGGCCAGATCTGCGTCGGCCGCAGCCGGGCGGAAAAGCCTTCCGACGTGATCGCCTTCACCCGCGACCGGCGGTCGCTGTATCGCGCCTGAAGGCGTAAGCGGTGAGCTGCGTGAAGAGATGCGCGTCCGGCCCCGCAACGTAGGTGCGGGCCTTTGCGTTGCCGCGCGGCGGCGCGCCGACGATGCCGGCGTTGATGAGAGCGCCGCGCCCGGTTGCCCGGGCTGCCGCGGCGACCTCGCGCGCCTTGTCCATCGCCGCGCCGGGATTCAGGACCGAGAGCACCATCCTGCTTCACGTCCCGTACAGTCTCACGGGTTTTGTCGCCGGCCGCGCCGCCGGACAAGGCCGGGATGACTGCGTTCTACTTCGTCATCCTGGTGACGGTGCTGAACCACGTCGCCTTCAGGGGCAGCAAGGTCCTGATTTCGCTCTACGCGATCGAGCTCGGCGCCAATCCTCTCATGATCGGCGTCCTGTTCGCGATGTACTCGGTGTTCCCGGTCTTTCTCTCGGTTTACGCCGGGAAAGTCTCCGACCGCCTCGGCTTCCGGCTGCCGATGCTGCTCGGCGCCTGCGGGCTGCTGGTGGGGCTGCTGCTGCCGTATTTCTCACCGGGCATCGCCACGCTGTTCGTTTCGGCGGCGCTGATCGGCATGTGCTACATCTTCTACATCGTGTCCGTGCAGCACCTGATCGGCTCGTTCGGCGAGGGCGCGGCACGCACCCGCAACTACAGCCTGTTCAGCATCGGCATCGGATTGACGGCGCTGCTTGGCCCGACCACCGCGGGCTTCGCCATTGACGGCATCGGCTACCGCGCGACCTACCTGATGCTCGCGCTGTTTCCCGCGCTGCCCATCCTGGCGCTCCTGTTCCGGTCCTCGTTCCTGCCGCAGTCCCGCCGCCACGACGCGCCCCGCGCCGGCCAGCGCGTGGCCGACCTCCTCGGCAACGCGCCCCTGCGCCGCGCGCTGGTGACCGCCGGCATCCTCGAGACCGGGATGGAGCTGTTCAATTTCCTGCTGCCGATCTACGGCCGCTCGATCGGCATGTCGGCCTCGCGGATCGGCGTCATCATGGGATCGTTCGCGCTGGCGCTGCTGCTGGTGCGCACGCTGATGTCGGTGCTGGTGCGGCGCTGGAACGAGGAGAGGGTGCTCAGCATCTCGATGTTCGTCGCCGGGCTCGCCAGCCTCGCGTTCCCGTTCGTGGAGAGCTTCGCGCTGCTGCTCGCCGTGTCGTTCGTGCTGGGGCTGGGCCTGGGCTGCGGAGCGCCGCTGTCGCTGACGCTCGCCTACAACCGCTCGCCGGCGGGACGTTCGGGCGAGGCGATAGGGCTGCGGCAGACCGTGAACAAGGCGATCGAAGTGCTGGTGCCGCTCATCTTCGGCACCGTCAGCACCGCACTCGGCATGGTGCCCGTGTTCTGGCTCGACGCCATTATGCTCGCGTACGGCGGGCTGCTCATGCGCAGCGACGCGCGCTCGCCGACACCAAAGCGTGACTGAATCGGGCCCTGAATGCAGGACGCGGGTGCTATGATAACGGCGTTTTCGCAATAAAGGAGCGTCATGAAACGTTTCGACATCGCGGTGATCCCGGGCGACGGCATCGGCCGCGAAGTGGTGCCGGCGGGGCGGAAGATACTGGACGTCGTCGCGCAGGTCCACGGCGGCCTGCGCTTCCGCTACCAGTCTTATCCGTGGAGCTGCGCGTATTACCTCAAGCACGGCAGGATGATGCCCGAGGACGGGCTCGCCCGTCTCGGCGGCTCGGATGCGATCTTTCTCGGCGCGGTCGGGTTTCCCGGCGTGCCCGATCATGTCTCCCTTTGGGGCCTGCTGATCCCGATCCGCCGCGAGTTCCAGCAGTACGCCTGCGTGCGGCCGGTG
The DNA here is from genome assembly GCA_027310225.1 of bacterium. Classification (GTDB taxonomy): domain Bacteria; phylum Pseudomonadota; class Gammaproteobacteria; order Burkholderiales; family SG8-41; genus SG8-41. Next base: position 4,361 of record DAIDBG010000062.1, read on the forward strand.
AGGCTGCTGCCGGGGGTGCGCTCGCCGCTCGCCGGCCGCGGCCCCGGGGACATTGACTTCATCGTGGTGCGCGAGAACAACGAGGGCGAGTACTCGAGCATGGGCGGCCGCATCTACAGCGGGACCCCGCACGAGGTCGTGACGCAGCTGAACCTGTTCACCCGCCGCGGCACCGAGCGCATCATCCGCTACGCGTTCCAGCTCGCGCGCGGGAAGCGCAAGCGCAAGGTCACCTCTGCCACCAAATCGAACGGCATCATCTACAGCATGCCGTTCTGGGACGAAGTGTTCTGGCAGGTCGCGAAGGAGTATCCCGGCGTCGCGGCGGAGCAGATGCACATTGACGCGCTCTCGGCGCGCTTCGTCACCCATCCGCAGAATTTCGGCGTGGTGGTCGGCAGCAACCTGTTCGGCGACATCCTGACCGATCTCGGCGCCGCGATCGCGGGCTCGATCGGCATCGGCGCCTCGGCCAACCTCAACCCCGAGAGGAGGTTCCCGTCGTGCTTCGAGCCGGTGCACGGCTCCGCGCCCGACATCGTGGGCAGGGGCATCGCGAATCCCCTGGGGCAGATCTGGAGCGGTGCGCTCATGCTCGAGCACCTGGGTTTCCCGAAGGCGCACGACCTGGTGGTGAAGGCGATGAGCTCCGTGCTCGATTCCGGCATCAAGACCCCGGACCTGGGCGGGAAAGCCAGCACCCGCCAGGTGACCGCCGCGGTGGTTGGGGAAATCCGCCGCCTGGCATGACTCTGGGGGCGATCGCCCCGGCGCTTTGATGCTGCGCTGGAGTGATTGAGTAATTTAGAGCGCCTAACAAAATGACCTTCCCCTCCTTTTCAAGGAGGGGTGGATGCGAAGCAGACGGGGTGGTTGTGGTACATCCATGACTCCCACCACCCCGCCCGCTGGCGCGGGCACCCCTCCTCCGGCAGGAGGGGAAAATGCATGCAATCGAACGCATTCGCTCATTTTGCTAGGCAAAGTGATTCAGATTCCTGTTGCCGGCCTCGGCACATGCGCCATCGCTCAATAACTCAATCACCCAATCGCCTGATCATGCAGTCGCTGGTGCTCGCCGTGCTGGCGCCGGCGGCGTGCTCGGACGCGGGGCCGCGCAGCTACCAGGGCTACGCCGAGGGCGAGTACGTGCGTGTCGCCGCACCGTTCGCGGGCACGCTGCAGGTGCTGTCGGTCAAGCGCGGCGTGCAGGTCGAGGCGGGCGACGCCCTGTTCGCGCTGGAGCAGGAAAACGAGGCGGCGGCGCGGCGCGAGGCCGGGGAGCGGCTGAAGAACGCCGGAGCGCAGCTCGCCAACCTGCAGAAGGGCAGGCGCCCCACCGAGATTGACGCGATCCGCGCGCAGCTCGCGCAGGCCGAGGCGGGCCTCAGGCTCTCCGCGGCGCAGTTGAAGCGCCAGGAGCAGCTGGTCGCGGAAAATTTCATTTCGAAGGAGCGGCTCGACGAGGCGCGCACCGCCTACGCGCGCGACACGCAACGCGTGACGGAGCTCAAGGCGCAGCTCGCCACCGCGCGGCTCGGCGCGCGGCCCGACGAGATCAAGGCGGCCGAATACAGCGTCGAAGCCACACGGGCGGCGCTCGCGCAGGCTGAGTGGCGGCTGGCGCAGAAGTCGGTGAAGGCCCCGGTGGCGGGGCTCGTGCAGGACACCTTCTACGTGACGGGCGAATGGGTTAACGCCAACGCGCCGGTGGTGTCGCTGCTGCCGCCGCAGAACATCAAGGTCCGCTTCTTCGTCGAGGAACGCAAGCTCGGCACGGTGCGTGCCGGGCAACGGGTGACATTGACGTGCGACGGCTGTGCGGCCCCGGTTGCGGCGGAGGTGAGCTTCATCTCGCCCCAGGCGGAATTCACTCCACCCGTCATCTACAGCCGGCAGGAGCGCGCCAGGCTGGTGTACCTGATCGAGGCCCGGCTTTCACTGGAAGACGCGGTGAAGCTGCGTCCCGGCCAGCCGGTGGAGGTCAGATTCGAATGAAACCTTGAGGTAAACGCGTGAGCGCGAACGCGGCGGTGATTGACGTCAAGGGGCTCACCAAGAGCTTCGACGGCCGGCGCGTGGTGGACGGCGTCTCGATCCGCGTCGCGCGCGGCCGCATCTGCGGCTTTCTCGGTCCGAACGGCAGCGGCAAGACCACCACCATCCGCATGCTGTGCGGGCTGCTCAGGCCCGACAGCGGGGCCGGAACCTGCCTCGGCTTCGACATCGTGCGCGAGGCGGGGGAGATCAAGCGCCGCGCCGGCTACATGACGCAGCGCTTCAGCCTTTACGAGGACCTGTCAATCCGGGAGAACCTCGACTTCATCGCGCGCGTGTACGCCGTCCCCGATCGCAGGCGTGCGGTGGAGACGGCGCTTGAGCGGCTGGGCCTCCAGCCACGCGCCGACCGGCTCGCGGGGCAGCTTTCGGGAGGCTGGAAACAGCGGATGGCGCTCGCCGCGTGCCTGCTGCACGACCCGCAACTGCTGCTCCTCGATGAGCCGACCGCCGGCGTGGATCCCAAGGCGCGCCGCGAGTTCTGGGACGAGATCCACGATCTCGCCGCGAGCGGCATCACGGTCCTGGTGAGCACCCATTACATGGACGAGGCCGAGCGCTGCCACGAGCTTGCGTACATCGCCTATGGAAAGCTGCTCGTCACCGGCACGGCCGAGGAGGTCGTCTCCCGCTCCCGGCTCGTGACCTGGACGGTCAGCGGCGACGGCCTGTTCGACCTCGCGCAGGAGCTGCGAAAGCAGGCGGGGGTCGCGATGGTCGTCCCGTTCGGCAACGTCCTGCACGTGAGCGGCGTGGACGCGCAGGCGCTCGAGCGCACGATCGCCGCGTACCGCGGGCGGCCCGGCCTCGAGTGGCGCCGCAGCGAGCCCGGCCTGGAGGACGCCTTCATCCATTTCATGGGGGACGTGCGGGAGGGCCAGCGATGAGCGCCGGCTCCTGGCGCCGTTTCGTCGCGGTGCTGGTCAAGGAATTCGTCCAGATGCGGCGCGACCGGCTGACCTTCGCCATGATGGTGGGAATTCCGATCCTCCAGCTGATCCTGTTCGGCTACGCGATCAACGCCGACCCCAAGGCGCTGCCGACTGCGGTGCTCTCCGCCGACAACAGCCTGTTCGCGCGCAGCTTCGTGCGCGCGCTGGAAAACAGCGGTTACTTCCGCGTCGCGCGGCGCATTGCGACCGAGTACGAGGCGGAGCGCGCGCTGGCGGAAGGCGAGGTGCAGTTCGTGCTGACGATTCCCGAGAATTTCGCGAGGAAGCTGGTGCGCGGAGAACGGCCGGTGCTGCTGATGGAAGCCGACGCCACCGACCCGGCGGCGACCAGCAACGCGCTCGCGGCGCTTGCCGCGCTCAACCAGACCGCGCTCGCGCGCGACCTCTCCGGCAGTCTCGCTTACCTGCAGAACGGGCCGCCTCCCTACGAAGTGCGCGTGCACCGGCGCTACAACCCGGAGGGGATCACCCAGTACAACATCGTGCCGGGCCTGATCGGCACCATCCTCACCATGACCATGGTGATAATGACGGCGCTCGCCATGACACGCGAGCGCGAGCGCGGCACCATGGAGAACCTGCTCGCGACGCCGGTGCGGCCGATCGAGGTCATGGCGGGCAAGATCGTGCCCTACATCATCGTCGGCTACATCCAGATGGCGGTGATCCTGGTCGCTGCGAAACTCCTGTTCCAGGTGCCGATCGTCGGCAGCCTCGTGCTGCTCTCGGTGGCCCTCATCGTGTTCATCGCGGCCAACCTGGCGGTGGGATTCACGTTCTCGACGCTCGCGCGCAACCAGCTGCAGGCGATGCAGATGGCGTTCTTCTTTTTCCTGCCCTCGATCCTGCTCTCGGGGTTCATGTTCCCGTTCCGCGGCATGCCGCAGTGGGCGCAGTGGCTGGGCGAAGTCCTGCAGCTCACGCATTTCCTGCGCATCCTGCGCGGCATACTGCTCAAGGGCAACGGCGCGGCCGAGATCGCGCCCGAGCTGTGGCCGATCGTGCTGTTCCTGCTCGCGGCCGCGACCATCGCGCTCATCCGCTACCGCGAGACGCTCGATTGAGGAATTCGCGCGCGGAAGCGCGTACAAATTCCTTGCATCAAGCAACGACTTTTACGTCAGTAGTAACCGAATTCGCGATGAAGCACTCCCGGTGCGCCTTGTCGTGCAGCCATTCCATATCCGCCGCCGCCGGCTGCTTCGCGCCCCCGAACGCGATCTTCGGATGCAGCTCCACCCGCGTGACGGCGAGCTTGCCCTGCGCGTTCTTCTCCACGTGGCCGACCGCGGCGTCCTCGTAGCTCTCCACCACGAAGCCCTTGTTCGCGGCAAGCGCGAGGAAGGTCAGCATGTGGCAGCTCGACAACGCCGCCACCAGCGCGCTCTCGGGGTCCACCCGGTTCGGATTCCCCAGGTAGGCGGGCGTCGCGGAGGCGGGGATCTCGTTTCCGTTCGCGATCCAGACGTGGTCGCGGGAGTAGGTCTTGTAGGTGAAGTCCTTCCCGCTTCGGTTCCAGCGGATCGTTGCTTTGTGTTCAGACATAAAAATCCGTGATTCGTGATTCGAGTGAGAGGTTCGATCAGAAGCCGACGGCCTGGCCGTCGGTGCGCCGCTCGGAAGCCGCGAAATACCCATCGTCCATCTTGTAGATCAACTGTGCGCGCCCGAAGTCGGTGCTCCACCGGTCGGCCTGAACGACGCGGTGGCCGCGCTTCCTCAGTTCCTCGATCACCTCGGCCGAGACGCCTTGCTCCACGTTCACGGCGAGATTCTCGTCCACGCGCCAGCGCGGCGCGTCAGCGGCGGCTTGCGGGTTCTGATGGTAATCCGCGAGTCGGATCATGATCTGCGCGTGGCCCTGCGCCTGCATCGAGCCGCCCATCACGCCGTAGCTCATGACGGGCTTGCCGTCGCGTGTGACGAACGCCGGGATGATCGTGTGGAACGGGCGCTTGCGCGGCCCGACCTCGTTGGCATGGCCGGTCCTGAGCGAGAATCCCCAGCCGCGGTTCTGCATCGAGATCCCGGTGCCCGGCACCACGACGCCGGAGCCGAAACCCTTGAAGTTCGACTGGATGTAGGAAACCATCATGCCGGAGGCGTCGGCGGCGGTGAGGTACACGGTGCCGCCTTTCCCGGGCGTGCCGTATTTCGGGCTCCCTGCCTTCTTGCGGTCGATCAGCCGCGCCCGGGTGCGCAGGTACTCCTTGTCGAGGAGCCCGGCGCTGCTCGCGCGCATGGTGTCCGGGTCGGAGACGTATTCGTAGATGTCGGCGAAGGCAAGCTTCATCGCCTCGAGCTGCAGGTGCAGGCTGTCGGCCGAGTCCACCGGGATCGAGCTCATGTCGAATCCCTCGAGGATGCCGATCATCATCTGAGCGGCGATGCCCTGGGTATTGGGCGGGATTTCGTGCAGCGTGTAGCCGCGGTAGGGCTGCGCAAGCGGCTCGACCCAGTCGCAGCGGTGCTCCGCCAGGTCCTGCATCGCCATCGCGCCGCCGTTCTCGCGCGACCACGCGACCATCTTCTCGGCGAGATCGCCCTTGTAGAACGCCTCGCCCTTCGTCTCCGCGATGCGCGCGAGCGTCTTCGCCTGGTCGGGGAAGGAGAACTTCTCGCCCGGCTCCGGCGCACGGCCGCGCGGCATGAACGCCTGCGCAAAGCCCGGCTGCGTGGCGAGGTCGGGCGCCTGGCCGGCCCACAGCCGAGCGATCGTCGGGCTCACCATGTAGCCGTCGGAAGCGTAGCGAATCGCCGGCTCGGCGAGATCGGCGAACGGAAGCTTGCCGAACCGCTTCGAAAGCGCAACCCAGGCCGAGACCGCTCCGGGCACGGTGACGGAGTCCCAGCCGCGCATCGGCATGGCGCTCCTGCCCTTGAACCGGTCCGGCGTCCACACCGCCGGCGAGCGTCCCGATGCATTGAGGCCGTGGAGCTGGTCCCCGTCCCACAGGATGCAAAACGCGTCGCTGCCGATGCCGTTGCTGGTCGGCTCCACGACCGTGAGCGTCATCGCTGCCGCGAGCGCGGCGTCCACCGCGTTGCCGCCCTTCGACATCATATGCAGCCCCGCCTGCGCGGCGAGCGGCTGCGAAGTCGCGACAACGTTCCTCGCCAGCACCGGCATGCGCTGCGACGGATACGGGAACTGCCAATCAAATGAATTCATGCTTGCCAATTGGGTTTCGAATGCTACGCCATAAGGATGAAGGCAGAAGGATGAAGGATGACCTGAATTCAGACTTGCGTCTTGACACTTCTGCCTTCTGCCTTGTGACCGGGCGCTGGTCACTGGGGTTCGATCCCCGCTTCCTTCGCCACCTTGCGCCACTTGGCGATCTCGGATTTGATGAGCGCGGCGTGCTCGTCGATCGAGCTGCCGACCGGGTCGGCGCCGCGCTCGATCAGGAACTTGCTGTTCTGCGGGTCCTTGATCGCGGTCACCAGCGCGGTGTTGAGCTTCTCGGCGATCGGCCGCGGAATGCCCGCCGGCCCGACGAAACCGAACAGGCTCCTCACCACGTAGCCGGGAAGGCCCGCTTCCTGCATCGTGGGGATGTCCTTCGCCGAGACCGAGCGTGTCTCGCCCGTCTGTGCGAGCATGCGGAGCCTCCCGGCTTTCACGTAGCCGAACAGCAGCGGCATGCTGGCGAACAGCATCTGCACATTGCCCGCGAGAGTGTCTATCAACGCCGGACCGGCGCCCTTGTACGGGACGTGCACCAGCTTGATCTTCGCCGCCGAATTGAGCATCTCGCCCGCCAGCTGCCCGATCCCGCCGCGCCCCGAGCTGCCGAAGAAGATCTGGTTCGGACGCGCCTTCGCCAGCGCGATCAGCTCCTTGACGCTTTTCACCGGCAGCGAAGGATGGACGACGAGTCCCGACGGCACGTCCACGATGACGCCGAGCGCCGTGAAGTCCTTCGCTGTGTCGTATGGCAGCTTCTTGTACGTCGAGGGATTGATGACGAAGCTCGCCGCGACGAGCCCGGTGGTGTAGCCATCGGGCGCGCTCCTCGCGATGACCTCGCCGCCGACCGTGCCGCCGGCGCCCGGCCGGTAGTCCATGATGAAATTCTGGCCGATCGTCTCGTTCATCTTTGGCGCCAGCAGCCGGAAGAACACTTCGCTGTTGCCGCCCGGCGCGGCCGGGTTGATGACGCGGATCGGCTTGGTCGGGAAAGCCTGCGCATGGGCGCCGGCAGCGGCCGCCAGCAACGCAGCGGCGAGCCAGGATGTCGCGGACAGGGCGGGCAGTTTCATGCTTTTTTCTCCTCGGTGTTGGCGCGATAGGCGCTTCTTGCGGGCGAGGGTGGCTTTGCTCGTCGCACGGGCATCGCAGCCGCCCGCCGGGTGATGATACACCATCATCAAATGCGGCTAGAATCCGACATGTTTCCGTCCCGCAGCCGGAGGAGAGCATGACCGCCACCCGCATGACCCTGATGGGCACCCGGCACGTCATCTCCGCCGGCCACTACCTCGCCGCGCACGCCGGCTTCGAGATCCTGGAAGCCGGCGGCAATGCGGTGGACGCCGGGGTCGCGGCCGGCATCGCGATCGGCGTGCTGCAGACCGACAAGGTCAACTTCGGCGGCGTCGCGCCGCAGATCATCTACACGGCGAAGAGCAGGAAAGTCCACTGCATCGACGGGCTCGGGGTGTGGCCGAAGGCCGTGACGCCCGACTACTTCATGAAGAAGCACGGAGGCAAGATCCCGCATGGCGTGGAGCGCTGCGTGGTGCCCGCGGCGCCGGACGCCTGGATCACCGCGCTCGAGCATTTCGGCACCCTGAGCTTCGGCGAGGTCGCCGCCAGCGCGATCCGCTTCGCGTCCGAGGGCTTCCCCATGTACCCCCTCATGTCGGGGTTCATCCGCGACAACCGCGCGCTCTACGCGCGCTGGCCCTCCAGCGCGAAGGTGTTCCTGCCGCGCGGGCGGCCGCCCGCGCTGGGCGAGCTCTTCGTGCAGGCGGACCTCGGCCGCACGCTGCGCTACCTGGCGGACGAGGAGAGGAAGACTGCGCGCCGCAAGGGCCGCAAGGCGGGGCTGAAGGCCGCGCGCGACGCGTTCTACCGGGGCGATGTCGCGCGCGCCGTCACGAAGTTCATCCGGAAGGAAGGCGGCCTCATGCGCGAGGAGGACTTCGCCGCCTTCAAGGTCAATTTCGAGCCGACGGTGCGCACGCGCTTCGACGGCGTCGAGCTGCACGCCTGCGGCCCGTGGTCGCAGGGGCCGGTGCTGCCGATGGCGTTGAACATCTTGAAGGGCACCGACCTGAAGGCGATGGGCCACAATTCGCCGGAGTACATCCACGTCACGACCGAGGCCCTCAAGCTCGCGTTCGCCGACCGCCACCATCATTTCGGCGACCCGCGCTTCGTCAAGGTGCCGACGGCGGGCCTGTTGTCGGAGCGATACGCCCAATACCGGCGCTCGCTGGTGAGCCTGGAGAAGGCGTGGCCGGAAATGCCGCCGGCGGGGGACCCTTCGACGCTCGCGCGGCTCGCGCACCGGTGCGTGCCGGCCCCGCAGCCGGCAGATGCGCCGGGACCGGGCGACACTTCCTACGTGTGCGTGGTTGACCGTCACGGCAACGCCTTCTCGGCCACGCCGAGCGACGGCTCGGACAAAACGCCGATCATTCCCGGCGTGGGCATCCTCTGCTCCGGGCGCGGCACGCAGTCCTGGGCCGATCCCGCGCACCCGTCCTCGGTCGCGCCGGGCAAGCGGCCGCGGCTCACGCCCAACCCGGCGCTCGCGCTGAAGGACGGGCGCGCCTATATGCCCTTCGGCACGCCAGGCGGGGACGTGCAGTGCCAGGCGATGCTGCAGGTGTTCCTCAACATCAACGTGTTCGGCATGGATCCGCAGAGCGCGGTGGAGGCGCCGCGCTTCTCCAACTACAGCTATCCCGGATCGTTCGAGCCGCATCCCTACTATCCGGGGCGGCTCTATCTCGAATCGCGCATCGAGCGCGCGACGGGGGACGAGCTGGCGAGCCGCGGCCACCAGGTGTACTGGTGGGACGACATGACCTGGCTGGCGGGGGCGGTGTGCACGATCGTGGCGGACCGGAAGAACGGGGTGCTGCACGGGGGCGCGGATCCGCGGCGGCCGGCGTACGTGCTCGGCTGGTAACCCCCTCCCTTATCCCTCCCCCTTGTGAAGGGGGAGGGTTGGGTAGGGGTAAGCCGCCAAGACGCCAGGACGCCAAGAAAGGCAAAAGATAATCAAGACAAATCGAGCCGCCAAGATGACATGGACGCCTCCCCCGAAGGGGGCGGGAGGCGTCCATGTCATCTTGGCGGCTGAATTAAGAGTCGTGGGTCGTGCCTACAGTCGCAACGAGCGAAGGACAGGAAGATGGGGTACGCGCAGGCTGGAGAGCGGAAGGCGAGAGAGACGGCTCGCGCGCGGTGCGCGATAGTGGAAAAGGGGACGCAACCTTTTTTCGCAAGGCTTATGTCCGTTCTTTCCAGTATCCCGGTCGGCGTTTAAGGTGGGCGACGGCAACGATGACGATCTCGTCGAGTAGCAGGCGATACACGACCTGGTACGGGAATCTCTCTACAAGGACACGCCGGGTCCGCTGGTCGGGAGAGAGTGGAGTGCCGATCTCCGGGTGGGCCTCGATGCGATCGGTCGCTTCGGTTACAGCGTCGTAGAATTCGGCGCCGAGCCCCGGGCGCTGCTCATCGTATCGCTGTATTGCCGCGACAAATTCCTCGCTCGCGGCCCGGAGGTTTCTGACGGTGCGCGTCACCGTCTGAGGATTTTGCTCGCGATCCGACGCTTGACGTCGTCCCAGGATTCCAGCGTCTCGGTACCCGCCTCAAGGGCCTTCACGCGCCGCTCGATTTCTTCGGCCCACGCTTGTTCTGCGCCCGGGTCGGCGGGTCCATCGAGGCTTGCCAACAACTCAGACGCGATTTCAGCGCGCGCTTTGGCGTTGAGCCGGAGGGCTTCGGCGAGTACCGCTTCAGCGGCCTTGGTCATGACCTAATGTTACGCTTGGCGTTTCTGCTCAACAAGCGCCGGTAATGTACGGCACGCGCGCTAGAATCGCCATCATGGGGCCGTCGTACCTCTCACGGAATACGTTTCCAGATTCAGGATTTGCTTCGATCCTATTCTCGCCCTGCTTGGCGGGCTTGGCGTCTTATATGGACGCCCCCCGCTTGGCAAGTGATGTTCTCGATGCTGACAGAGTGGTGTGGGCTGCAGTCTTATATCCGGCCTCGTGGTGCAGGCTCCGTGTATAAGCCTGCGGGCACATGATGGAATTCGCCGGGGAAGCTC
>DAIDBG010000118.1 GCA_027310225.1 bacterium
TTCCAACAGCGCCGAGCGCACTTCCTGGTTGCCCGCCTTTCTTGCCTACTACAACAGCCGGCGGCCTCACTCGGCCCTCGGCTACAAGCCTCCAGCTTCTCGCCTCGGCGGGAACAACCTATTGCAACTCAACATCTAGCGCTCCCTGTGCGACAGATTTATCCATAGAAAGGGCTAACGTCTGAATTCAACGGCCTGTGCGGCTTTTCGCGCAGGTCCGGTGGAATGATGGGTTGGACGTCATAGACTTTGCACGCCCTCGCGAACAGGCAAGAAGGGGCGTGTCACTTGGATTTCGTACTGCGCAAATCGGCGAAGATCGTCCTCTCCGTGGTTAGTAGTGCTTGCTCCCTTTTTCTTGCCGTGTTCGGTCATCGCGTTAAAGAGTTCGACCGTGTTTTGATACAACTTGTCGTCGTGGAAGGTCTGTCTGCACTTTTCGATTCCCGCCTTAAGCATGCAGAAGTAATGCTCGATATTCCAGGATTCTGCATCCCACATTACGTCTCTTGAAATAGCCTTCATCTTGACATATCCGCCGAGTTCCTCAAGAAAACAAGCGACGTATTCCGCTTCCCCCTCGAACTCAAATTTCCCTTCGAGATACCGTGTACATACTTTGAAGCGCGCCCATCGCATCGGTTCTTCGGTCCAGCGGGTGTGAATGGATTGAAGTGTTTGCACTACATGTGAAGAAGTCTGTATGCGGATCTGGAAGTAGATCAGGGCGAGGGTCACGACAACAGCTATAGCCTGGATCATCGCCCAGAGCCACTCTTTGGTCAGTACTTCCATGCTGATCTCTCCGTTGTAAGGAAGACTTGTGACGCCAAACGTAAGGTGGACGACGTTCCAGGACGCCTACCCATGGCTCTTTCAGCGCATCTATAGAAATACGCATCCACTTCCAGCTCTCCACATCTGGCACGACAGCCTGTGCCCATCGTTCGCAACATTCTAAATGCATCCAACCGCTGCCCGACAAATCCGCCCACCACCACCGCCTCCTCGACGGCCACGGCAGGGCAGGTCGCGGCCGATTTCGCGACCGCCGCGTCGCCGGGCCGCTCGCCGGGGAAGTCCGGCCGCGTTGTCCGAGCCGCAGGCGAGTTTAGCGGCCGGCCGGCGAGCGGCTCGGCGGCGCGGGAACCCGAAGGGCGGGAGCGCATGAGGCCGCGGCCTGCCCTGCCGTGGCCGTCGCGCTCGAATCCGCGAGAGGAAAATTGTTTCGATCTGTAAGGCGGCATCCCGGCCAACAGCCCATGCGGGTAACATCCGCGCCTACGGTCTTTCGATCATGAGAATAAAGCTCTCCCTTTCCGAAGTCGTCCTCGCCGCAGCGGTGATCGGCGTGATCGCCTACACGACGAACTGGGGCACCGAGGCGATGATGAGGTTGCGCGCCTTGTTCCCCCGCGCCGCGCAGAGCGCCGAGGCCCCCAAGGCGGAGGCGCCGCGGCTGACGCCGCTGGCGCAGCAGATTCCGCTGTGCCGCAAGGAGAGATCGGGCTTCCAGCCGTGCATGTTCCGCGCCGGCTATCAGGTCAATCCGGCCTGGACCAGCGCGCACAACGCCGACCGCCAGGGGCCGTCGGGAACGCTGGATTTCGGCCGCGCCGGCGAGCTCGTCAACGATCAGTTCCGGGCGGGGCCGAGCCCGGCCTATGGCGTGCCCTACTGGACGCCGCGTCCGCCGCCGCAGTGATCGCCTTCAGTCCTCGGGCGAGGCGGTGATCTGCAGCGAGATGCTGGCCTTGGCCTGGCGGCAGTCGCTGCCCTGGATGGCGGGGCACTGCAGTTCGGCGAGATATTCGCCGGGAGTGAAGCGGCTCAGCATTTCCCGTTGTTCGCTGGTCGGGTCGGTGCGCGCGATCGGGATGCGCTTCGAGGTGCCGACGCCGGTGATCGACAGGTGGCAGGGCGACACGGCGACCGCCGCGTTCGGATAGGCCCGGATCGTCGTCGGCGTGATGGTGCTCGCGACGACGGTGATCAGCCAGGTGCCGTCGCCGATGCGCCGGGGCAGCACCACGCGGGCGCGCCACACGAGATAGGGGTCGATCCAGCCGTTGCCGCTGGCGCCCGCCTCGCAGCCCTTCGAGCCGAGCGCCTGGTCGAAGCTCCACACCGTCGAGTAGGAGGAGGCGAGCGTGCTGATCTGCTCGCAGCGCGCCTCGAGGTCGGCATGGCATTCGGATTCGTCGACGTAGCGTTCCTTGAGCGTCACCTTGTCGGGGACGTCGGACCAGTAGGCGCGATGGTCGCGCACCAGCGCGGGAACGCCGGCGGCGGTGCAGCGGATGTGGAGATTGCTCTGCATCCGGCCGCAGTCCATCGACGGCGGGTTCTGGGCGCCGGCGGGCGACGCGGCGAACGGCAGGGCGGCGAGCGCCGCCCACGGGAGGTTTCCGAATCCACGAGGCATCGGCATGCACGGCCGGCCGCAGAGGCCGCCGCTTTCCTTGCTGCCTGAGTCTAGGCGCGCGATGTTAAGCGTCCGCCAAGGCGCGCGGCGCCTCCATAGTCCGCGTGGAGGAATTACCGGTAACTCTTACCGGACCGCCGGGGAAAGTTACGCGGCCGGCATTGCCGGCGTGCGCCGGAACGCGCCTGGCGCGGTGCGGGCACGCCGCTTGCGTCCGAGGCCGGCAAGCCATGTCGAAGTTTCAAGGAGGCCGGTTCATGCCGCGTTCGATACGATCCGCAACGCTGTGGTTCGCGCTGGCGCTGGCCGGCGCGGCGGCAACCGCGCGCGGCGCCGATGCGCCGGCTGCGCCGCCGCCGGGTCCGGCGAAGCCGGCCGCCGATCCGCTGTCGCCGCCGGAGAGCGTGAAGCCGGTGATCCCGAACAAGGCGGAGATGGCCGACTCGGCGTTCAAGAAGCTAGATCCGACCGGCAAGGGCTACGTCACGATGGAAGACACGAAGGGCCTGGAAGGCTTCGACCAGGCGTTCCGCGCGGCCGACCCCGACCGTACCGGGAAGCTGGATTTGCCGCGCTTCAAGCAGGCCTGGTCGCGGTACTCCGGGTACCGGCAATAGACGGAGATCAAGATGAAGAAACTATCCTGGAAGCCTTGGCTGTTCGTGCTGGCGGCGCAGGCGGCCGTCGCTTTCGCCGCCTACGGGCAGGCGCAGAGTCCCGACGATCTGGTGAAATCGACCAGCGAGGAAGTGCTCGGCGTGATCCGCCAGACCCACGATCGCCAGAAGCTGCAGCAGCTGGCCGAGCAGAAGGTGGTGCCGCATTTCGATTTCGAGCGCATGACCCAGCTCGCCGTCGGCCGCGCCTGGCGGGAGGCGACTCCCGACCAGCAGCGCCAGCTGCAGGAGCAGTTCCGCGAGCTGCTGGTGCGCACCTACACCAACGCGCTGGCGGCCGGCACGCACGGCAACGCCAAGGTGCAGATGAAGGCGGGCGGCACGAAAGGCTCCGACAAGTCGGAGACCGTGGTGCACACGCAGGCCGTCGAGCCGGGCAGGGCGCCGATCGCGATCGACTACTACATGGAACAGAAGCCGGACGGCTGGAAGGTCTATGACGTCACGGTCGACAGCGTCAGCCTCGTCACCAACTATCGCGGGCAGTTCGCCGGCACCGTCAGCCAATCGGGCATCGACGGGCTGATCAAGACGCTGTCCGACAAGAACAAGGGCCAGTCCTAGCGCTGCGACGGAGGAAAGCCATGGCAGAAATCACCGAATCCTATCCGCCCCTGCTGCGTCCGCCGGTGCTCAACCTGCGCTGGAGCGCCCCCTTCGCCGGGCTGGCCGTCGGCATCGCGACGAACCTGGTGCTGCTGCTGATCGGCGCCGCCGTCGGCCTCGCGGTCTTCAACGCCGGCGCGGCGGCGGACGAGGAAGGCCTGCTGCTGGCCGTCAGCGTCTGGGACACGCTCTGCATGATCGCCGCGGCGATCTTCGGCGGCTACGTCGCCGCGCGCGCCTCCGGCCTGCGCCGCACGCAGGACGGCGTGCTGCACGGCGTGCTGGCCTGGAGCGCCGCGATGCTGCTGGTGCTGCTGCTGGCGACCTCCGCCGTGGGCGGCGCGTTCGCCGGCATGCTGAGCGGCTTCATGAGCCATCCGGCCGCCGTCGAGAACCCGCGTCCGCTGGACGGCGCCGAGCGCCAGGCGATCGTGCAGGAC
>DAIDBG010000131.1 GCA_027310225.1 bacterium
CTGCGCCAGCTGGAATCGGATATCGAAGCGGTCCGGTTCGACACCGGTTCCGGCAAGATCGAGTTGCCCGTCAAGCTCAAGGTGCATGATTCCGTTTTTGTGCCGCTGGCGAAGTGGCCCATGTTGATCGCCGGCAATTATCGCTGCGTAACAAAAGAGGGAATGCGGTCCATCAAGGATGCCGTGCATACCGACATCGGGGCATCGCAGGCGGTTTACAACTGGATGATCAAGCTGTGCACGTCTTTGGGGGCGTCCGAGAAAGACCTGGTGCCGTTTGAAAAATACGCCAACGCGGCACTGTCACTTGCTAGCCCGTCCGCCGCGGCGCGGGCCTTGTTCGGTGGCGCGCCCAATATTGAACGGGTGGACCGCTTGATGCAGGCCATAGCGGCGCAGAAAGGCATGCACTCCGATGTGGTGGATGAGATAGTCGCTCTGGTCAACGCCCGGTTGGAGGCCAATCGTCGGGCGGCCTGATTCAGCGCTGCGAGCGCAGCTACGTCGAAGTCCGGAAAATGGCGTAGCCGGGTCGTAGCCGCGGCGTTAAACTGCGCGGACCGCAGGGAAACCCATTTCGCGCATGCATCGGCATTTCGATGTCATCATCGTCGGCGGCGGGCTCGTCGGCCTGAGCTTTGCGGCCGCGCTGCGGGGCTCGGGACTGAAGCTCGCGCTCGTCGAGCCGCAAGCGCCGGGCCCGGTGCCCGCCGGGGAGGCGTGGGACAACCGTATCTACGCCATCAGTCCCGGCTCGGCGGCATTTCTCGAGCGCTGCGGCGCATGGCAGCGGCTGCGCCCGGAGCGCCTCGCGCGGATTGATGCGATGCGGGTCCACGGCGACGATACCCGCGCACGCCTGGATTTCGATGCCTACGACGCGGGCTTGCGCGAGCTCGCCTTCATCGTGGAGAACGACCGGCTCCAGCACGCCCTGTGGCAGATCGCACGCGAATGCGCGAGCGTGTACTGCCCCGCGAACTGGACCGCGCTCCGGTTCCAGGGCGATACCGCTGTGCTCGGGCTGGAAGACGGCTCCGAGATCGCCGCCCGCCTGGTGGTCGGCGCCGACGGCGCCGGGTCGCGCGTGCGCGCGCAGGCGGGCATCGCGGTGACGCCGGACGATTACGGGCAGCTGGGCGTGGTGGCCAATTTTTCCTGCGAGAGGCCGCACCGCGGCGTCGCCTATCAGTGGTTCCGCCGCGACGGCGTGCTGGCGTTGCTGCCCCTGCCCGGAAACCGTGTCTCGATGGTGTGGTCAATCGCGCAGGAGCGCGGCCGCGACCTGATCGCACTGCCTGCCCCCGATCTTGCCGTGGAGGTCGAATCGGCGAGCAACGGCGTTGCGGGCGCACTCGATGTCATTACACCTGCCACCGCGTTCCCGCTGAAACTCCAGCGCGTGACGCATTTCGTGAAGCCCCGCCTGGCCCTGATAGGCGACGCCGCACACAACGTGCACCCTCTGGCGGGGCAGGGCGTCAACCTGGGTTTCCGCGACGCGCGCGCGCTCACCGCGGTGCTGGCGGAGCACGGGGCGCAGCGCGATTGCGGGGATTACGCGCTGCTGCGGCGCTACGAGCGCGCGCGCAAGGAAGACGTGCTTGCCGTGCAGCTCGCTACGCACGCCCTGCAGAAACTTTTCAACAACGACGCTGTCTTGCTGGCGAAGGCGCGCAATCTGGGCTTGAAGCTCGCCAACCGGCAGCCGCAACTCAAGAACTTCCTGGTGCATCACGCCGTGGCCTGACGCGCGCGGGCCGGGCTCACAATCAAGGATGGACATGTTACGCCAGTTCACGATGATTTTGCTGGTGTGGGGCGGGTTCGCCGCCGGGGCCGCCTATGGCAGCGAGGCGAGCATCAAGCAGGGGTTTCAGGCCAAATTTCCCAACGCCACGACGGTGGAGAGCGTCACGCGTACGCCGTTTGCCGGCCTCTACGAGGTAGTGTTCGACGGCCAGATCGCCTATACCGACGAGAAGCTCGATTTCGTCTTTTTCGGCAATCTCTACGATGTGCGCGGCAGCACCGAGCGCAACCTCACGCGCGAGCGCAGCGCGCAGCTCAACGCGGCCACGCTTTCCAGGTCCGTGGACCAGGCATTCAAGCGGGTGCGCGGCAACGGCAAGCGCGTGCTCTACACCTTCGAGGATCCGAACTGCCCGTGGTGCAAAAAGCTGCACGGGGAGCTCAACGGCATGACGGACCTCACGGTCTATACCTTCCTCATCCCGATCCTGGGGCCGGACTCGGTCGAGAAATCCAGGGCGGTGTGGTGCGCCGAGGACCGCGCGAAGGCGTGGGACGAGGCGATGCGGGGAGCGATGCCGGGCGGCAGAAGGGACTGCACGACCCCGCTCGAGAAGAATGTGCAGCTCGCGCAGCGCTTCGGGATAAGGGGGACGCCCGGGGTGTTCCTCTCCGACGGCCGCCAGATCGGCGGTTACGTCCCGGCCGAACAGATCGAGCAGGCGCTCAACTCGGTGTCTTCCAGGTAGGCCGGCTGTGCGGTCAACACGGAGTGACGCTGGCCGTTATCCCCGAGATGACGGCGACCGCCTTCCTGATTCCCGGCACGGGTCTGCCCGCGGGAATCCCGCGCCGTTTTGCGCTCGCATTGGTGATTTCAGCGGCTTTTCATCTGCTTTTTGGGGCGGTCCTTGCGCTCGATCCCGTGCCGCGCAGCGCCCGGCTCCCGGCCGCGGCACCGATTGCCGTCCGTCTCGTGCCGGATGCCGCGCCGCGAGCGGCCGACCCGCCCCGTGCGGAGGTTGTTGAATCGCTGCTTCCCGTGCCGCGGGTCAGGCGGCGCACGCCGGCCGCCGCCAGCGAACAACGTACCGATCGGGAGGAAGAGGGAGTGCAGCCAGCGCGGGAGGTGGCGGCATCGCTGGCGCTGCCCCAGGTCCCGGATCAAACCTATTACGCCGCGCACGAGCTCGACGTCTATCCGCGGCCGGTCGCGCCGCTCAACTGGAGTCCATTGGCAGGTGCCGCCCGTGACGGTTTTGCAGGCCGGGCGCGGCTTTCGCTGGACATAGACGAGCAGGGGATGGTGAAGCGGGTGGCCATCGTCGAGTCCGAGCCGGCGGGCCCGCTCGAAGACGGGCTGCGCGCGGTCCTTACCGCAACGCGCTTCGTTCCGGCCCGCAAGGACGGGCGCGCGGTGAAGAGCCGCGTACTCCTCAGCATTGACTTTGCTCGCGCAGGTGAAGAACAGGGTGCAGCTCTGAAGGGCCGATGACTTTCACCAGTCACGCCTTGTAAGTCTTCCGCTTCGCGAACGGCCGGGCCAGCGATGTGCAAATTGTTGACTATCACTGAGGAACCGACATGAAACGACTGCGCAACGTCCACCCCGGGGAAGTCCTGCTCGAGGAATTCCTCAAGCCGATGGACCTCAGCCAGAACGCGATCGCGCGCGCGATCGGCGTGGCCGCATAGCAGGCGACCGGCCATCGGTCGCGCCTCGCCCAAAGAAAGTCACCAAATGCCGTTCAACACGCGGAAATACTGCCTTCATCCCTCCGCCCTTCATCTCTCAAGAAATCGACCCTCGGTCGATTTCTTTGCTGCCCGGGCGGCTTACTGGTTGCCGGGAACACGAAAGGCGTTGGGCAGCAGTACCCACATCCTGAGCGCCTGCTTCATGCGCCCGGCCAGGCGCCCCGCATCTTCTCCGAAGCCCCAGAAGAAGTCCGCGCGCACCGCCCCGCGGATCGCGCCGCCGGTGTCCTGCGCCAGCATCAGGCGGCGGAGCGGACGGCTGCTCAACGGCCAGGTGGTGGCGATATAAACCGGTGCCCCGAGCGGCACGAAGCGCGGGTCCACCGCGATGCTGCGGCGCTCTGCGAGCGGCACCCCGAGCGCGCCGATCGGCCCTGGCAAATCGCCAGGCAGCTCGCGAAAGAAAACGTAGCTCGCGTTGTAGTTCAGGACCCCGTTGAGCCTGGCCGGGTTCTGCCTCGCCCACGCCTTGATGCCCTGCATCGAGGCCTTTTCCAGCGGCAGCGCGCCGCTCTCCACCAGCAGCCGGCCGACCGAACGGTAGGGATGGCCGTTCTGGTCGGCGTAGCCGACGCGGAGCGTTTCGCCGGTGTCGAGAGCGATGCGCCCCGATCCCTGGATCTGGAGGAAGAACAGCTCGACTGCATCGTCCACCCAGGCGATTTCCTTGCCGGCGAGCGCCCCGCGCCGTTCTTCGATCTGCGCGCGGTCGTAGTAGGGAACGACGCGGCGTCCGTCGAGGCGGCCGCGCAGCCGCAGGCCCTTCAATTCGGGATAGAGCTCCGAGAGATCAATCACCAGCAGGTCGTCGGGCACGCCGAACACGGGAAAGCGGAAGCGCGCGGAAGGCTTGCGGCTGCCTTTGAGCAGCGGCTCGTAGTAGCCGGTGATCAGGCCCTCGTCACCGCCTTCGGCGTCGGTGAGCTGGAACGGCGTGAAACGGAGCTCGAAGAAGCGGCGCACCGCGTCGCGGTCGGGATTCTCGACGCCTTCCGCCGCGGCGCATACCTCGCGCCAGGCTTCCTGGCTCTTGAGCGCCCCGCACGAGCGCAGGAACGGTTCCCACGCCAGCGCCGGAT
>DAIDBG010000149.1 GCA_027310225.1 bacterium
GTTCGTGCATCAGGCCCTGCTGCGCGCAGAGGCACCGCAGCTCGCTACCGCGCTCGAGTTCCTCGGCGAAGCAGCGCAGCGTGGCCGCCGGCTCGACCCACGGGTGACCGTTTACGACCCGGTGCCGGCCGCACTGTCCCGGCGCGCGGGACGGGAACGCGCCCAGCTGCTGGTGCAGTCGGAATCGCGTGCCCGGTTGCAGTCATTCCTGCGCACGTGGATCGGCCAGCTCGCCGAAACGCGCCTCTCGCGGGCACGTTGGTCGCTCGATGTCGATCCGCTCGAATTCTGACGTGCCTTTATAATAGGCGCTTTTTCTCCAGCTTTCCCCATGGCGGCCCCCGCACCCACCGATTTGAGAGCACACCTCGCTGGATTGCTCGCGACGGCAATCCGGGAGCTCGCCATGGGGCTGCCCGACCCCGACATCGTGTTGGAGCGGCCAAGACACGCCGAGCATGGTGATTACGCGTGCAGCGTCGCGCTGCAGCTTGCAAAGCAGCTTCGCGCAAAGCCCCGCGCTATCGCGGCAAAGCTGGTCGCGGCGCTGCCGGCCTCGCCGTGCGTGGACCGGGCCGAGGTCGCCGGCGCGGGCTTCATCAACTTCTTTCTCCGGGCTTCATACAAGCAGCAGGTTGTCACCCGCATCCTGCAGCACGGCACGGCCTACGGAACGGGCACGCTCGGCCAGAAAAGGAGGGTGCAGGTCGAATACGTTTCGGCCAATCCCACCGGGCCGCTGCACGTCGGCCATGGACGCGGCGCGGCCTTCGGCGCGAGCCTCGCCAACGTGCTCGCCGCCACCGGCTTCGCCGTCACCCGCGAATATTACGTCAACGACGCCGGGCGCCAGATGGACATCCTCGCCTTGTCAACGTGGCTGCGCTACCTCGAGCGGTGCGGCGTGAGGGTCGCTTTCCCCGGCAACGCCTACCAGGGCGAATACGTGCGCCAGATGGCGCGCGGCATCTTCGAGCAGCACGGTGCGCTGTTCTGCCGCAACGTTACGGCGAACACCCTCGAATCCGCGCTCTCCGAACCGGACGACGAGCTGCGGCTCGACCGGCTGATCGAGCTCGCGCGGCAGAAGCTCGGGACGGACTACGCATACATCCACGACTATGCGCTCAACGAGCAGCTGGAGGACTGCCGCAGCGACCTCGCCGAGTTCGGCGTCGTCTTCGACCACTGGTTCTCGGAGCGCTCGCTCTACGATTCGGGGCTCGTCGAGCGCGCGGTGCGCATGCTGGAAAACCGCGGCCATGTTTACCGGCAGGATGGCGCGCGGTGGTTCCGCTCGACCGCCTACGGCGACGAAAAGGACCGCGTGGTCCAGCGCGAGAACGGCCAGTACACCTATTTCGCTTCCGACATCGCCTACCACCTCAACAAATTCGAGCGCGGGTTCGACCTCGTGATTGACGTGTGGGGGGCGGACCACCACGGCTACATGGCACGCGTGAAAGGGGCGCTTTCGGCGCTCGGCCTGAACCCGGAGCAGCTGACCATCGCACTGGTCCAGTTCGCGGTGCTCTACCGCGGCGGACATAAAGCCTCGATGTCCACGCGCGCCGGCGAATTCGTCTCCCTGCGCGAGCTGCGGCGGGAGGTCGGCAACGATGCGGCGCGCTTTTTCTACGTGCTGCGCAAGGGCGACCAGCACCTCGACTTCGATCTCGATCTCGCCAAATCCCAGAGCAACGAGAACCCGGTCTATTATGTGCAGTACGCGCATGCACGCGTCTGCAGCGTTCTCGATCAATGGGGCGGCGAGGCGGCGACACTCGCCGCAGCGGACGTCTCGCCGCTCGCCTCGGGGCACGAGCTCGGGCTGCTCGCGCGGCTCGCCGAATATCCGGAAGTCCTGGAAAACGCGGCGCAGGACCTCTCGCCGCATCTGGTAGCGTTCTACCTCAGGGATCTCGCCGGCGAGTTTCACAGCTATTACAACGCAACGCGCCTCCTGGTGGACGATGAGGGCATGAAGCGTGCACGGCTGGCGCTGGCCGCGGCGGTACGCCAGGTGCTGCGCAACGGACTCGCGCTGCTCGGTGTCTCGGCGCCGGAAAAAATGTAAGATATCCGCGTGAGCAAAGACTACAAGCGCGCCGAGCGCAATCCCGGCTCCCGCGGCAGCGGCAGTTCGCTGCTCGTCGGCATCCTGATCGGCCTGGTGCTCGGCCTCGGCATCGCGCTCGGCGTGGCGTGGTACATCAACAAGATGCCGAGCCCCTTCCTGACCCGCGCCACGCCTCCCGCCAAGGGCGAACCGGCGAAGAACGGCGCGCCGGCCGGCGCCGTGACCGAGGAGAGGGCCGCCAAAGCCGCTGAAGCCAAGCCGCGCTTCGACTTCTACAAGATCCTGCCCGGCAGCGAGGAACCGGCCACCGAGCGGCAGCCCACGGAGGCGCAGAAGCCGTCAACCGCTGGCGCGAAGGAGGCGTTTTTCCTGCAGGCGGGCGCATTCCAGAATGCGCCGGATGCCGACAACCTCAAGGCGCGGCTTGCGCTGCTGGGTGTCGAGGCAGCGATCCAGAGCGCCGCGCTGCCGGACAAGGGGGTATGGTATCGCGTGCGGGTCGGGCCCTATACCAGCATCGAGGAACTTAACCGTACGCGCGAAACCCTGAAGCAGAACGGCGTTGACACCACGCTCATCAGGGCGCGTGACACCGGTGAGAACAAATAACCGCCACTGCATTCCGGAGAAACGATGCGGCTGACACAACGCCTGCTCCTGCTCGCTGTCCTGCTCGCCGCGCTCGTCCCCGCCACGCACGCCGCGGAGCAGCTGACGCTGGGCAAGAATTACCGCCTGATTGATCCGCCCCAGCCCACCGACAGCGGCAAGAAGATCGAGGTCATCGAATTCTTCTGGTACGGCTGTCCGTACTGCAACCTCCTGCAGCCCTCGCTCAAGGCCTGGCTCAAGAGAAAGCCGGAGGATGTGGAATTCCGCCGCGTGCCCGCGGTTCTCGCCGATTCGTGGGTTCCGCTCACCCGGGCCTATTACGCGCTCGACGCGATGGGGTTGGAGGACAAGCTGCACGAGGAAGTGTACGCCGCGATCCACGAGAAGAACGTACGGCTCTCCGATCCGCGGGTGTTGTTCGACTGGGTCGCCCGGCGCGGCATCGACCGGGAGAAGTTCATGGATACCTACCGCTCGTTCGGCGTCCAGAGCTGGAATCAGCGCTCGATCGAGATGACGCGTAATTACGACGTTCCCGGCACCCCGGCGCTGACGATTGACGGCAGGTATCTCACTGCGCCCTCCATGACTCTCAAGCCGGACAACACCGCCGATTACGAGCGCTTCTTCCAGGTCGTCGACCAGTTGATCGCGACGGCACGCAAGGCGCGCGCGGGGAAATAGCCATGGAGCGGCGCACATTCGTCCGCCTGGCGTGCTGGGGGTTGGCACTGCCCACGCTCTTCCGCGCCGCGACTGCAGCCCGGGCGCAGGAGGTGCGCGCCCGGCAGGGCATCGAGTACCGGCTGATTGCACCGCAACCGGTGGAGACCGGCGACAAGGTCGAGGTGATAGACTTTTTCTGGTACGGCTGCCCGTACAGCAACAGGCTGCAGCCGTGGCTGGAAGAATGGATCCAGCGCAAACCCGACGATGTGGTGCTGCGGCGAGTGCCGGTGGTCGCCAAGGACAGCTGGGCGCCGCATGCGCGCATCTACTACACTCTGGAGCGGCTGGGAGAGGTCGAGCGCCTCCATCTCAAGGCGTACTACGGCTATCATGTCGAGGAGCTCTACATGAGCAGGCCCGACGTGATGGAGCAGTGGGCGGTCAGGAACGGCATCGACCGCAGCAGGTGGCTCGACGCCTACCGTTCCCCCGAGGTGGACGCCAAGATCGCCCGTGCCCGGGAGCTCACCCGGCGCTACGACATCCGCGGCACACCCAGCCTGGTGGTGGACGGGCGCTACCTCACCTCCGGCGGCATGGCGCCCGGCCTGCGCGGGATGATCCCGGTGCTCGAGGACCTCATCCGCATTGCGCGCCAGCAACGCCGCGTCGGTTAGCCGGCACTGGGTCGCCACGCGTCGCCGCCATGCAGCAGCAGGCGCAGCGCGTCATTATCACCGGGGCTTCGAGCGGGATCGGCACAGCGCTGGCGCGCCGTTACGCCCTGTCGGGCGCGACCCTAGGTCTGATCGCACGGCGCAAGAGTGGGCTCGAACAGCTTGCTCGAGGGCTTGGCGCCCCCTGCGAAATCTACCCGCTCGACGTGCGTGACGCGGTGGCGCTCGCAACCGCCGCCGGGGATTTCCTCTCCCGCCATGGCTGTCCGGACATTGTCATCGCCAACGCCGGCGTGAGTCTCGGCACCCTCACTGAGCACGCCGAAGACCTCACGGCGTTCCAGGAGGTTTTCGACATCAACGTCATAGGGATGGTGAAAACGTTCCAGCCGTTCGTCGCCTGCATGCGCGAGCGGCGAAGCGGCGCGCTGGCGGGCATCGCCAGCGTCGCCGGCTACCGCGGACTGCCGGGGGCCGCGGCCTACTCGGCCTCCAAGGCGGCCGCGATCGCCTATCTTGAGAGCCTGCGCGTCGAGTTGCGCCGGGACGGAGTGAAAGTAATCACGATCTGCCCCGGCTACATCGCGACGCCGTTGACGGAGAAGAACCCGTACCCCATGCCGTTCCTGATGAGCGCGGACGCGGCGGCAGCGAAAATCGCCTCGATCATCGCGCGCGGCAAGTCCTTCGCGGTGATTCCGTGGCAGATGGCGATCGCCGCGCGTGCGCTTCGCGTGCTGCCCAATTGGCTCTACGACCGACTCCTCGCCGGCGCGCCGCGCAAGCCACGCAGGGGCTGAGCGCGTCCGCCAAGGCTGTCCGGCTCCGTGCGCTCCGCCCTACGGTCTTTTACGCAGCGTCGTGACGCCGTTCGGTCCGCTCCGTCATTCGACAGTCACGCTCTTCGCAAGATTGCGCGGCTTGTCCACGTCGGTGCCGCGCAGCACCGCAACGTGGTAGGCGAGAAGCTGCAGCGGGATCACGTGCAGGATGGGCGAGAGCCGCCCGGCGTGGTCCACGAGGCGGATGACGCTCACGCCCTCGCTTTCCGCGACCCGCGCGTCGCGGT
This sequence comes from bacterium, assembly GCA_027310225.1. GTDB lineage: Bacteria > Pseudomonadota > Gammaproteobacteria > Burkholderiales > SG8-41 > SG8-41. Next base: position 5,108 of record DAIDBG010000149.1, read on the forward strand.
CGGCGAAGACGTAGAGCTCGCCGCCGCGGGCGCGCACCTCCTGCATGTTCGACTTGAGCTTATCGAGCAGCTGGTCGTTGGGGGCGACCGTGACCACCGGCATGTTGCCGTCCACCAGTGCCAGCGGGCCGTGCTTCAACTCGCCGGCGGCGTAGGCTTCGGCGTGGATATACGAGATCTCCTTCAGTTTCAGCGCGCCTTCCATCGCGATCGGGAAGTGCACACCCCGGCCCAGGAAAAGCGCGTGCTGCTTCGACTCGAAACGGCGCGCCCATTCACGGACTTGCGGCTCGACCGACAGCACCGCCTCCATCGCGCCGGGCAGATGCCGCAGTTGCCGGATCAGCTCATGCTCCCCCTCGGGAGACAGCCGCCGCCACGCCTTGGCCAGCACCAGTGTCAGCACGAACAGGGCGGCGAGCTGGGTGGTGAACGCCTTGGTCGAAGCGACGCCGATCTCCGGACCGGCGCGCGTGAGAAAGCGCAGCTTCGACTGGCGCATCAGCGCCGACTCGGGCACGTTGCAGATCGCGAGCGTGTCGGTCAGGCCGTGCTTCTGCGCGTGCCTGAGCGCGGCGATCGTGTCCGCGGTCTCGCCGGACTGCGATATCGTCAGCACGAGCGTTCCGGGTGATGCGACCGGAGCGCGGTAGCGATACTCGCTCGCGATCTCGACGGCGGCGGGCACGCCGGCGATGGACTCGAGCCAGTAACGTGCCACGAGCCCGGCATGATGGCTCGTGCCGCACGCGAGCAGGAGCACTTGCCGGGTGCGCGCGAAAACCTCAGCGGCCTCGGCACCGAACAGGTTGGGCTGCAGCGACTGGGCGTTCGTCACCATCTCGAGCGTGTTCGCGACCGCTCCCGGCTGCTCGAAAATCTCTTTCTGCATGTAATGCGCGTACGGGCCGCGCTCGACCGCGTCGGCGGAGAGCCGGCTGCGCGTGACCGGCCGCTGCACGGGGCGCTCCTCGCGGTCGCAGATCGCGACCCCGCCGGGGCGCACCTCGACCACGTCGCCCTCCTCCAGATAGACGACGTTGCGCGTCCTGGTGAGCAGCGCGCCCGCATCCGAGGCGAGGAAATTCTCCTGCTCGCCGAGTCCGACGAGGAGCGGCGAGCCCTTGCGCGCGCCCACCACCACGTCCGGTTCCCGGCTCGAAACGAAGCCCACGGCGTAGGCGCCCTCCCATTCCCGGCTCGCCGCCTTGACGGCCTCGAACAGCGAGCGGCCCCCGGCGGCGAGCGAATGCACGTGGTGCACCATCACCTCGGTGTCGGTTTCCGAGCTGAAGGCGTAGCCGGCGGCCTTCATGCGCGCGCGGATCGGCCCGTGGTTCTCGACGATGCCGTTGTGCACGATGCCGATCTCCAGACCGTCACGCGCGGAGAGGTGCGGATGCGCGTTGGCCTCCGTCGGCGCGCCGTGCGTCGCCCAGCGCGTATGCGACAGGCCGGTATTCGTCCGCACGCCCTTTTCCCGCACCAGCTCTTCCAGTTGCGCAACGCGCCCGGTAGAGCGCAGACGCTCCAGCCGTCCGTTCCTGAGGAAAGCGATCCCCGTCGAATCGTAACCGCGGTACTCGAGCTTCTTGATGCCCTCGACCAGCAGGTCTGTCACGTTACGCGTCGAGGCCGCACCGACGATGCCGCACATACGCTAGAAAGGCGTGACTGGTGAGCGGTGAGCGGTGACCGGTAGCTCGCTCATCGCATTGAGGGCTGTATTACTGATCACTTTCAGGTCACAGGTCACTGGTCACCGGTCACTTCTTCTGGGGGCGCTTCCAGTCGGTGCGGTGTTCCTGGGTCTTCGCGTTGATGACAAGGCCCCCGGGCGGGGTGTCTTTCCAGATCGTCGTGCCGGCGCCGATCGTCACCCCCTTTGCCACGGTGACGGGCGCGACCAGCTGCACGTCCGATCCGATGTGCACGTCATCCTCGATCACGGTACGGTGCTTGGCTGCGCCGTCGTAGTTGCAGGTGATGGTGCCGGCGCCGATGTTGACGTCGCGGCCGACGGTGGCGTCGCCGACATAGGACAGGTGGTTCGCCTTGGAGCGCGCGCCGATCTCGGCCGCCTTCACTTCGACGAAGTTGCCGATGTGCACGTCCTCCGCGAGCCGCGTCCCCGGGCGGATGCGCGCGTAGGGGCCGACGCGGCAGTTGGCGCCGATCTTCGCCGCGTCAATGAAGGTGAACGGCTCGATGCGCGTGCCCGGACCGACTTCCACGTCTCTCAGCACGCAGTTCGCGCCGATTTCGATGTGATCGGCAAGCTTGACTTCGCCTTCGAACAAGCAATTCACGTCGATCCTGACGTCAGTCCCGCAAACCAGCCCGCCGCGCACGTCGAGACGCGCCGGGTCGGCGAGGGTGACCCCGGCGTCCATGAGTCGGGCCGCCGCCTGCGACTGATACAGGCGCTCGAGCTGCGCCAGTTGCTGCTTGCTATTGACGCCGAGGACTTCCCAGTTGGCGCGGGCTTTCACGGTCGAAACCGCGATCCGGTCCGCGAGCGCCAGCGCCACGACGTCGGTCAGGTAATACTCCCGCTGCGCGTTGCGGTTGGTGAGCCTGGACAGCCAGCCTTCCAGCCGCGCGGTCGGCAGCGCGATGATGCCGGTATTCACCTCGTGGAGGTTGCGCTGCGCGACGCTCGCGTCCTTCTCCTCGACGATCGCCTCGACCGAGCCGCGCCGGTTGCGCATGATGCGGCCGTAACCGGTCGGGTCGTCGAGTTCGGCCGTTAGCACCGTGAGCCGGTCGCCGCCGCCGGCGATCATGGCTGCGAGCGTCTCCTCGCCGATCAGCGGCACATCGCCGTAGAGCACCAGGGTGATCCCGGATGCCTTCAGGTGCGGCAGCGCCTGCGCGAGAGCGTGTCCGGTTCCGAGCTGGGGCTGCTGCTTCACGAGCACGAGGTCGTCCGCCTTGACCGCCTGCGGCACCTGGTCGCCGCCGTGCCCGCAGACCACGCAGATGCGCGCCGGCTTCATGGCACGCGCGGTCGCGATCACATGCGCAATCAGCGGCCGGCCTGCGAGCGGCTGCAGCACTTTCGGCAGGCGCGAGCGCATGCGCTTGCCCTGGCCCGCGGCGAGAATGACGACGTTCAGTTGCGACATGGGGAAATTATCGCACGAACATCAACTTTGCCTTAGGAGTCTGCCGGATCTTTGTCCGGCAGCCTCCTCGCCAGGTACGCTGCCACGGTGGCTTGCTGCTCCGCGGTAAGGTGCAGTCCGGCTTTGGTACGGCGCCACAGCACGTCCTTTGCGCCGCGCGCCCATTCGTGCTCGACGAAATAGTTGACTTCCCGCGCATAGAGGTCCGCGCCGAAATGCTCGCCGAGGTCGGCAATGGACGCGGCCTTGCCCAGCACGTCATACGCCAGCGTACCGTGCCGCCGCGCCAGGGCACGGCGCAGCGCGTCCGGGAGCCAAGGAAAGTCGCGCTGGAGGCGAACATTGGAAAACCGCTCGATGCCCTCTTCGCTCAAATCGCCGCCGGGCAGGGGTGCCGAGGCCGTCCACGCCTTGCGCATCTGGGGAAACCACCGCGCCAGCTTTTCCAGGGCCTGTTCGGCCAGGCGGCGATAGGTCGTGATCTTGCCGCCAAACACCGAGAGCACGGGCGCGCTGTCCGGCTCGCCGTCCACCCGCAGCACGTAGTCGCGCGTAATCGCGGAAGGGTCGGTCGAGCCATCGTCGAACAGCGGCCGGATGCCGCAGTAGCTCCACGCCACATCCCGCTCCGTGAGCTGGCGCACGAAATAGCGGTTCGCGGCGCGGCACAGGTAGCGCACCTCATCGGCGCTCGCGCTGCATGGGGCAGGATCGCCGTGCAGCTCCACGTCGGTGGTGCCGATCAGCGTGTAGC
>DAIDBG010000152.1 GCA_027310225.1 bacterium
CGTGATCCGGTCGCGGCGCTCGGCCTGGGCGTACATGACCATGCCGAGAAACCCCTTCAAGGGCGGGCGCAGCCTGAAGTCGATGATGGGCACGGCTAAGGTCTCCTCATGCCAGATTTGAACCGCCAAGACGCCAAGCACGCCAAGAAGAACAATAATGGAGCCACAGATCAACAGATGAACACGGATAAGATAGGTCGAAATAGCGGATCACAAAACCTGAAACTCCCCGCTGTCCGAGGCTGAGCTGGGGTACTCCCCTCTTGCCTGAGGAGGGGTGTCACGAAGTGACGGGGTGGTGAGAGTCAAATCACGATTCACGAATCACGCATTTCGGAGGAGAACGATGCGGGCGATGGTACTGGAGCAGTTCGGCGCGCCGCTCAGGCTGAAGAACGTGCCGGTGCCGAAGCCCGGCCCGAACGAGGCGCTCATCAGGGTGCGCGTGTGCGGGGCGGGGCTCACCGTGGTGATCATGGTCGCGACGCCGGGGCGGATCGCGGCGTATCCGCGCATTCCGGGCCACGAGATCGCGGGCGAGATCGTCGCGGTCGGCTCGGAGGTCCGCACCTTCAAGGTCGGGCAGCGCGTCACCAATCACTACTACCTCACGTGCGGGCACTGCCGCTACTGCCGCAGCGGGCGCGAGACCCTGTGCGAGAACTTCCGCGGCAACGTCGGGCAGGGGTGCGACGGCGGCTACGCGGAATACCTGACGCTGCCGGAACGCAACCTGGTCGCGATCCCGGACGGCGTGACCGACCTCGAGGCGTCGGTGGCGAGCGACGCGATCGCGACGCCGTACCACGCCTGTCACAAGGAAGCACAGGTGAGCCCGGGCGACAACGTGCTGATCACCGGCGCGGGAGGGGGCGTGGGCATCCACATGGTGCAGATGGCGCGGCTGTGCGGCGGGCGCGTCATCGCCGCCGAGGTCGGCGAGGAGAAGATGGAGCTCGCCCGCAGCATGGGGGCGGACGAGGTCGTGGATGCCCGGCGCGGCGAGATCGTGAAGCAGGTGAAGGCCCTGACCGGCGGGCGCGGCGTGGAGGCGGCGATCGACATGGTCGGCAACAGCGAGACGCTGAGCGCATGTCTCGCCTCGCTCGCGCCGGCGGGGCGCATGGTGATCATCGGCTCCAAGCCGAAATCGGTGTACGGCGCCGATCCGTCGTTCGTCGTGAACCCGCAGGAGTTCATGCGGCAGGCGCAGGAGATACACGGATCGCGCTACGTGAACAACGAGGAGATCATCCGCACGCTGGAGCTGGTGAAGCACAAGCGGATCAGGGCGGTGGTGAACCGGACCTTCCCGCTGGAGGAGGCGGAGCAGGTGCACGAGCTGCTGCGGAAGAATGCGATCGCGGGGCGGGCGGCGCTCATTGTTTCGTAGAAGATTGGCCGCCAAGGCGCCCAGATGGCATGGACGCCTCCCGCCCCTTCGGGGGAGGCGAGCATGCCATCTTAATGAGGAGAGCGGGGGTTGGCCAAGGTGAAGCGGGGCTCTCACAATCCTGAGGGCATCGAATGCCAAGGTGACTGTTCCCATCACGAAC
>DAIDBG010000160.1 GCA_027310225.1 bacterium
GAGCTGGGGATGCGAGGCGCGCCAGTTGTGCGGATAGCGGAAGTCCACGTACTGCAGCGCGACGCCCATGACGAGGTCGGCCATGGTGAACGCAGCGCCGGCCAGGAAGCGGCCGCCCCGGTAGGTGCGCCCGGCGAGATCAATCGCGCGGTGCACGCGTTTCTCCTCGCGCGCCATCTTGTCCGGCCATTGCTTCTCGGGCGGGCGCCGCGTCTCGAGCACGCGCGCGATCACCGAATCAATGATGCCGTTGCCGAGCGCCTGCCACCACTGCGATTTCCAGTAGCCCGCAGCGTCCCTGGGCTGCAACGGCTTCCCGTCGAGGTTGTCGAGATAGTGCGTCACGTAGATGGACTCGAAAATATAGTCGCCTGGGGCAATTTCGAGCACCGGGACCTTGCTGAAAGGATTTTTGACCGCGATCGGGCTGTCATCCGGCCACGGGTCCTCGATCACGAACTCGACCGGCAGGTTCTTTTCCTTGATCAGCACCCGCGCCTTGCGCGCGTAGGGGGAAGTCGGCGAACCGTACAGCTTCATTTTCCTGTCTCCTGGGGCTCCAGGCCCGGGCGGGAAAGCGCATTTTATCGCATCGAAACCCGATCCTCCTCCCGGTGTAAGCAAGCGGGTCTCGTTTTGATCATTTACCGTTTACCGTTTGCCGCTCACCATTCGCCGGCGCAACCGGGGACCGGATGCTGGACGCCTTCCGTTCACGCCGCCGCCCGCGCCTGATAGCATTACTCGAGCATGTATCTCCTCGAACACGATGCCAAAGAAATCCTCGCCGCGCGCGGCATCCCCGTGCCCGCAGGCCGGTTGATCGAGCGCGACGAGACCATTGACCGGCTGGCGCTGCCTCCGGGCCCATGGGTGGTCAAAGGCCAGATCGCGGCCGGCGGGCGCGGCAAGGCCGGTCTCATCCGCAAGGCGGCCACGCTCAGGGAAATCACCGATCACGTCGCTGCCGTACTCGGCGCCACGGTGAAGGGACGCACGGTGGAAGCCGTGCGCATCGAGCAACAGGTGACCGGAGCCGAAGAAGCGTACATCAGCCTGCTGCTCGACGCCGCGGCGGGCGGCGTACGCATCATCCTGTCAGGGCGGGGCGGGGTGGACGTGGAGGCGCTGCCGGCGGGATCCATCCGTTCCGATACCGCCGTGGCGGAGGCCGGCGCGCTCGCGTCGTGCGCCGAGCGCCTCGCAGCGGCATTCGACGGCGCAAAGGGAAAAGCCTTGCGTGAGGCGGGCGGGCGTCTCGCGCGTACGTTTCTCGAGCACGAGGCGCTGCTCATCGAGATCAACCCGCTGTTCGTTTACCCCGACGGGCAGTGGGTAGCGGGCGACGCCAAGCTCATCACCGACGACAATGCCCTGCCCCGCCAGGATGCACTGGGCAGGCTGGTCGAAGCGCGCGCGGCTGCTTACCCGGACGTCGCCCGAAAGCACGAGCACGGGTTCGACTATGTGGTGGTGGATCCCGAGGGCGAGATCGGCTTGCTCACCACCGGCGCCGGCCTCTCGATGATGCTGATAGACGAGCTGCGCGCCGCGGGCTTGAAGCCGTACAACTTCCTCGACATTCGAACCGGAGGGTTGCGCGGTGAGACCAGGCGCCTCACGCAGGTGCTTCAGTGGATCGGCGAAGGGCGGAACGTGAAGGTGCTTCTGGTCAATATCTTCGCCGGCATCACCGACCTCGGCGAGTTCTCGCGGCTGCTGGTCTCCGCCCTTGCGGCGGTCCCGCAGCTCAAGGCGCCGGTCGTCGCGCGGCTGGTCGGCAACGGACTGCCCGCCGCGCGCGAGGTGCTTGCTGAGGCTGGCATCGCGCTCTACACCGATCTTGACGAAGCGCTCGCCGCCTTGCGGCAGCACTTAAAAGCGTGACTGGTGACTGGTTTCGACCTCCCCGGCGCTTTGCGCCACCCCTCCTTGACCAAGGAGGGGAGAATTTTTTGGTTTTCCCTCCTTGCCGAGGAGGGGTGCCCGCGCAGCGGGCGGGGTGGTGCACCTCGTACATACAGAACCAGGACAGAATTCGAATCGCTTCCGTATGTTTCCGTGTGATTCCGTGGCTGTAATCAATCCCCGCATCGGCCGCACCACGCCCGTGATCGTCCAGGGCATCACCGGCCGCGCCGGGCAACTGCACAGCCGGCTGATGAGGCAGTACGGGACGAACGTGGTCGGGGGCGTGTCGCCGGGGGCGAAGGGGCGCGAAGTCAACGGCCTGCCGGTCTTCGCGGCCTGCAAGGAGGCCGTCGCCGCAACCGGCGCGCAAGCGAGCGTGCTGCTGGTCGGCGCGATGCAGCTGCTCGAAGCGATGAAGGACGCGGTGGCCGCCGGCATCCGCTATCTCGTCACGCCCACCGAGGGCATGCCCGTGCATGACGCGCTCGTGGCGCAGCGCCTGGTGCGTGAGGCGGACGCGCTGTGGATCGGCGCATCCACACCGGGCATGGCGATAGCCGGGAAACTGAAACTCGGATTCCTTCCCGATGATTCGTTGCGGCCCGGGCCGCTGGGGCTCATGTCGAAGTCGGGCACGCTCTCGTACGAAGCCGGCTACCGGCTGGCGCAGCGCGGCGCGGGCACGTCGGTCTGGGTCGGGGTGGGCGGTGACCCGGTGAAGGGCACGCGCTTCGCCGACCTCGTGCCGTTCTACGGCGCCGATCAGCAAACCGAGGCGCTGCTGATCATCGGCGAGATCGGCGGCGTGGACGAGGAGGAATTTGCGGCAGCGCTCACCGCGCATCGGTTCGCGAAGCCGGTCTTCGCGCTGATCGCCGGCAAGAGTGCCCCCGAAGGCGTGACCATGGGCCACGCGGGCGCGCTGGTGCACGGCAGCCACGGCACCTACGCCGCGAAGCGCGCGGCGCTTGAAGCGGCGGGAGTCACGGTGTTCTCGTCATTGAACGAGATGGTCGAGGGAATCTGCGCGCGCCTGCGTTAGTCATGACAACCTCTCAGGCGCCGCGGATGACGACCTTGCCGAAATGCGCCCGGCTCGCGAAGTAGTCGTAGGCGGCGCGCGCCTGCCCGAATTCGAACTGCCGGTCAATCACCGGCCTCAACCGCGCCTGCGCGATCGCCCGGTTCATCGCCTCGAACATCTCGCGGCTGCCGACCTGGATGCCGTGCACGTTGGCGCGCTTCGCGAGTATCCTCTGCGGGTTGACTTGAGCCGATTCGGCGAGATTGCCGATCATGTACACGCTGCCGCCCATGCGCAGCGCGGCGAGCGATTTCGCGAACGTGCCGCTGCCGCCCAGCTCGAGCACGTGGTCAACGCCCTGCCCGCCCGTCAACTCGAGTACCAGGCGTTCCCAGTCGGGCGTTGCGCGGTAGTTGACGATATCGATCACGCCCAGCGCCTTCAACCTCGCGAACTTTTCCTCGCTGCCCGAGGTGACGATCACGCGCGCGCCCGCCATGCGCGCAAACTGCACCGCGAACAACGAGACGCCGCCCGTGCCCAGGGTCAGCACGGTCTCGCCGGCGGTCAGCTTGCCGCGCGCGAATAGCGCGTGCCAGGCGGTGAGCGCCGCGCACGGCAGTGTCGCCGCCTCCTCGAACGTGAGGTGCGCGGGAATCGCGACGACGCCTTCTTCCGAGAGCACGACGCGTTCCGCCAACATCCCGTCCGATGGCCCGCCGAGCGCGCTGGATGCGTAGGCCGGGTCGCTCCGCCCCGCGAGCCAGCGCTGCGTGAAGATGGGGGCGACGCGATCACCAACCTTGACGCGCGTGACGCCGGGACCGACCTCCACGACCTCGCCCGCGCCATCGGAAAGCGGAATCGGTCGCGCCTTGATTGCCGTACGCTCATAAGCTCCGGTAGCCACTTTCAGGTCCCGATAATTGAGCGATGTCGCGCGGACGCGGATCGTGATTTCCCGCGAACCGGGCCGGGGCTCCGCTTCCTCGCCGAGCTTAAGCCCGTCGAGCGTGCCGACGGGATCCAATCGGTAAACCTTCATGCACTTTGTCCCCCATGGAATGAGTCATGTAAATGCGCGCAAGACGAGACCAAGTCTGGCAATATTACATCTTGCATGACGGAATTCATCCAGGCAGATAAGGTGCTGGCCTCGGTCTGTCACGGCCCAGCGTGCCTCGTCGGCGCGCGGCTACGCGATGGCACGCCGGTGGCGAAGGGACGCAGGCTAACGGCGTTCACCGACCAGGAAGAGCGGGCGGTCGAACTCGACCGCCACATGCCGTTCCTGCTCGAGAGCAGGCTGCGCGAGTTGGGCGCGCAGTTCGTGCCTGCGGCAAACTGGCAGGACAACGTGGTGGTGGACGGCAGACTGGTCACTGGCCACGCATTTGCAGGCATCACGCCGTCCGGGCCCGGAGGTCCGCCTCGGTCACCTCGCCCGCGTACACGTAGCCCGTCTCCTCGACGCTTCCCGCGCCGGCGTAGATGCCGATCACCTCGAGGGGCTCGGTCTTGCTCAGGTTGTACAGGAAGTGCTCCACACCCTTGGGGATGTAGTGGACGTGGCCGCCCCGCACCTCGGCGCGGTCCAGGCCCGCGCCCGCGAGGCCGTGGCCGCGGATGACGTAGTAGAGCTCCTCGCAGTTCTCGTGCCGGTGCTTCTTGTGGACCGCGCCGGGCATGAACTTCGCCCAGAAGAGCGCGGTCGGGCTTCCGTTGTGGCGGCCGATGGGGATGCGAAAGTCGGTGATGCTCCAGCCCTCCTTCACGTTCATCGGGGAGGGCTTCACGTCGTTGATGTGAACGAGCACGCCCTCGCTGAACGTCTTGCTCCGCGGCATCCTCAAATCCGCCTCGGTCACGGCGCCGCGGAACTCGTAGCCGGTGTCCTCGACGCTCTTCGCACCGACGTAGAAGCCGACGGCGAGCGCTTCCTCGTTCTTTGTCTCGTTGAAGAAGAAGTGCTCCGAGCCCCGGGGCATGAGGCGGCAGTGGCCCGCGCGGACCCCCGTGCGCTCGTTGCCCTGCCCGACGGTGCCGTGACCCTTCAGGTACACGGTGATTTCGTCGCAGTTACGGTGAAGGTGCCTGGCGTGGGCGGAGCCAGGCCGGAAGATGGAGTGGAAGAGAGTGGTGGAGCTCCCGTTCCTGCCCGAGATCGGCAGCCGGAACTCGGAGATGGCCCAGCCCTGCCCTTCCCTCATGCTCTCGGGACGCACGTCGTCAACGTGCATCAGCGGGTATTTCAGCGCCATGGCGGTTCAAGGTTCAAGGTTGGAGCGAGTCGCAGTTCAACGGTTCCCGCTTTACACTTTGAACTTGGAACGCGGAACCCGGAACACGAAACTCGGAACTCGGAACATTGAACCCGGAACATTGAACCCGGAACCCGGAACTTTGAACCTGAATCAATGCGCCCGCCGCGCGAGGCGGGGCCGCCGGGTGAGACCACCCGGCGCCCGCTGCGATGAAACTAGTCAATCCTCGCGCCTGAAATCTTGATCACCTTCTCGTACTTGTCGTAGTCGGATTTCAACCGCGCCGCAAACTGCTCGGGCGTCATGGGCATCGGGTCGAGCGTCTGCGCACTGAGCTTCTTGGCAACGTCGGGATCGGCGAGTGCTTTTCTCAAGTCGGCGTTCAGCTTGTCAACGACGGCTTTGGGAGTGCCCGCGGGCACGAAGGCGCCTACCCAGGCGGTGAACTCATAGCCCGGAACGGCTTCGGCGATCGCCGGCACGTCGGGGAACTGCGTCGTGCGCTTGTCCGAAGTCACCCCGAGCGGCCGCACACGCCCCGCCTTGATGTGCGGAAAAAGCGAGCCGATGGTGGCGATCATCGCCTGCGTCTCTCCGGAAACGATGGCCGTGCCCGCGGGACCGCCTCCCTTGTACGGCACGTGGATCATCTTGATGTTCGTCATGGAGTCGAAGAGCGCCATCGTCAGGTGCACGAAGCTGCCGTTGCCCGCCGAGCCGTAAATGATCTCGCCGGGACGCTTCCTCGCCAGCGTGATCAACTCCTTTGTCGTCCTGACGGGCAGGGAAGGATGGACCACCAGCATGCCCACCTGCCGCGCAAGCGTGGTGATGCCCGTGAAATCGCCCAGCGTGTCGTAGGGCAGCTTCTTGTAGAGGTGCGGGTTGGCGACGTGGGTGGCCGACTGCACCATGAGGGTATAGCCGTCCGCGGGGCTCTTCGCCACCACGTCCGCGCCGATCGTTCCGGCCGCTCCGCCGCGGTTCTCGATCACGAACTGCTGACCGGTGATCTCGTTCATCTTGTTGAACACGATGCGGGCGGTGACGTCGTTGGAGCCGCCCGGCGGGAACACGACGATCACCCGGACCGGCTTCGTCGGGTAGGCTTGCGCCAGCGCCGGCAGGGGCGAAAACAGCACGGCGAGAACGATCGGCAGTGCAATGCGGAGCCGCAGTTTCATGGATTCCCTCCTCTTGTTGTGTGATGTCCGGCTGACGCGGGGGCGGGTCGAGCGTACGGATGAGATGGTACCGAAGCTCGAGCGGCCGCTGCCACGGGTGCAGCCGGCAGGCTACAATTGCACCATATATCGGATACCCGTGTCGAGCCGGGCCTGTCGCGGCGCGACCACCACGGAAAGGAGACCGGGATGACGCTTGCACTCGAAGGAGTGAAAGTGTTGGATTTCACCGCCGTCATGGCGGGCCCCTACTGCACGCTGATGCTCGCCGACATGGGGGCCGACGTCACCAAGATCGAGACCTTTCCCGAGGGCGACGGCTCGCGCCGCTTCGACCCCAAGGTGAACGGCGAGAGCTACTGCTTCGCGGTGCTCAACCGCAACAAGAAGAGCGTCGCGCTCGACCTGAAGGACGCGCGCGGCAGGGAAATCTTCATGAAGCTCGCGCGCGACGCCGACATCATCGTCGAGAACTACCGTCCCGGCGTGACGCGAAAGCTCGGCATTGACTACGACACCATCAAGGCGGTCAACCCCGGCATCATCTACGCTTCGATCTCGGGTTTCGGCCAGACCGGCCCCTACAGCCGGAAGGGCGGCTTCGACATCATCGCCCAGGGCATGAGCGGCATCATGACCATGACCGGCGAAGCGGGCGGGCGCCCCGCCAAGGTCGGCATCGCGATGAACGACATCGCCGCCGGCGCGACCGCGCTCTACGCCATCCTCGGTGCCTATATCCGGCGGCTGAAGTCGGGCGAAGGGGTGTACCTGGAGACCTCGCTGCTCGAGGCGGGGCTCGCGTGGACCTTCTGGGAATTCGGCGCCTTTTTCGGGGCCGGCGAGCTGCCGGTCGCGGCCGGTACGCGCCATCGCCGTTCCACGCCCTACCAGGCCTACCGCACGCGGGACGCCTACGTCACGGTCGGCGCCAACAACGAGAAGCTGTGGGCCGCGTTCTGCAGGGAAGTGCTGGAGCGCCCGGACCTGATGGAAGACCCGCGCTTCAAGGATCTCGGTGCGCGTCTGAAGAACATTGATGCGCTCCAGGACGAGATCGAGAAGGTGTTCGCGACGCAGCCCACGGAACAGTGGGTGAGGAAGCTGGACGCCGCCGGCGTGCCGGGCGGCCCGGTGTTCAATTACGAGCAGGCGCTCAGCAACGAGCACTCGAAGGCGCGCAGGATGGTGGTCGAGATTGACCACCCGAAGATCGGGCGCATGAAGGTGCTCGGCAACCCGGTCAAGGCGAGCGCGGAACTCGCCCGCTCGCGCACGCCTGCGCCCTGGCTCGGCCAGCACACCGGCGAAGTCCTCGGCGAGCTCGGCTACAGCAGCGGGCAGATCGCCGCCCTGTTCGCCGATGGGGTGATCTACGACCGCTACCGCGAAGCCGTTCCTGCCCAATGAACATTCAGCCGGGACCCCAACGCTGTCTCAGGGCAGGAACGGCTGAATGATGAGCACGGTGTGCAAAATGCGGAGTGTTTCCGGTTCGCTCATCACCCATCACCCGTCACTCATTACTGATGTGTAGGGCCCTCGCCTACCTCGGCCAGCCCGTCCTGCTGGACAACCTGCTGTTCCAGCCCGACAGCGCGCTGGTGAAGCAGTCGTTCATGCCGAAGATGCTGGGGTTGCTGAATCTGGCGGGCTTCGGCTTCAAGGCCTGGGACCGCGGGTCGTTCGATCCGGACAAGCCGTTCGGCTACGCTTCGACCAGCCTTCCGGTCTATGACCGCAATCTCAAGGCGCTCGCGGAAAAGATCCGTCCGTCCTGCGTGCTCGCGCACGTGCGCGGCGTGCCCTACAGCACCGACGCCGTGATCTCGCGGCAGAACGTCCATCCGTTCCAGTTTCCCGGCTGCCGCATCGCGCTCGCCCACAACGGTGACCTCGACTGCATGCGCGACATGAAGCCGCTGCTGGTCGGGCACGTGCGCCCCGAATTCGTGAAGATGATCACCGGCACCACCGACAGCGAGTGGATCTACGCGCTGCTCATCTCCAACCTGGAGGACCCGGCGCGCTCCGCGACCGCGGAGGAGATCGTGCGCGCGGTGGAGAAGACGCTCGCCATCCTCCGTGACACGCGCGCGCGGCTCGGCATCGCCCTCACCTCTCCGGTGAACCTTTTCATCACGACCGGAAACCAGCTCGCGGCGGTGCGCTACTGCTTCGACTTCGGCTGCTACCGCACCGACGATCCGGCGCGGCTGATCGAAGCCAATTTCAACTATTACAGCCTGTGGTACACCTCGGGCAGCGAGTACGGCTGCCACGACGGTGAATGGAAGATGATCGGCGGCGCGGACACGGCGGACTCCATCATGATCGCCTCCGAGCCGCTGACGCGCGACACCTCGACCTGGCTCGAGGTGCCCGAGTACTCGATGATCTACGCCGATACACGGTCAGGACGGCCGACGGTGGAGGTGCATTACCTCGACTAGTGCCGTTGTGAACTTCAAAGCGGACAGACTGGGGAAGAACATGAAGGTTGCATATATTTTCTCAACACAGGGACACACGGTTTCCTACAAACTGGGAAAAATGATCCTTCCCCAGATCGAAGAGGATGCTCATGGCGTCGAAGTAGTGGGAATGTTCTTTTTCGAGGACAACAACTATGTCCTGGTAAAGGGTGATCCGATTGGCGAGCGCCTGGCGAAGGTGGCGAAAGAGAAGAATATCCTCCTCATGGGGTGCGACCAATGTTGCTACGAACGGAATATCGATGGGAAGCTTGTGGAAGGGGCGACTATCGGTTGCTTCCCGAATTTATATTCGGCCTTGTCACGCAATCCACCGGATCAGGTAATTACACTTTGAGCGAAACATAATGACAGGTTCAACCAGCGGAAGCGAAGCACACGTTCCCCTACGCGAAGGCTGCGCAACGGCAACAGTTGCAAGCCGGAACTGACTGAAATCTGGCGGCTGGCGTCTTCTCTTCAGGCCGTCCGGCAGTCCTCCGTCGCCATCGCCTTCTGCAGCTCTTCCGCCGTCTTCTTCTCCTGCCGGCCGCCGCGGATGCGCGCCTGGCTGATGAGGCGCGTGAGGTGATTGTTGGTGCGGGCGAGCGCGTTGAGCAATTCCTGGTTGATCGCATCCTGGAAGCGCGCCGCGATCCGGTCGTCGCCGCCGAACAGGCGGTCGAACGCAGGCTTGCCGATCTCCAGCAGCACGGCGTTCTCGCGCGCCGTTGCGCCCATGCTGTGCGGCTGGCCCTCGATCATCGCCAACGCGCCGCACAGGCGGCCCGGCCCCAGGATGCCGATGCGGTGGCTCCGCCCGTTCCGAGCGCCCTTGATCTCCACCGCGCCCCGCACGACGACGTAGCATGATTCAGCGGCCTCGCCCTGCCGGAACAGGATCGCGCCCCGCTCCATCTCGATGACCTCCGTCATGCCCGCAAACGAGGCGATATCGGCAGCGCCAAAGCGGCGCAGCATCGGCAGGACCGGCAGGAATGTCCTGTAGTCGAACGAGCACTGCC
>DAIDBG010000165.1 GCA_027310225.1 bacterium
GTCACACGGTCCCCGCGAGAGGATCGTTAGAATGAATTGAACGGGACCACCTCTAACGGGGGTGTTCTCCCACCACCCCGGCGCTACGCGCCACCACTCCTCGACAAGGAGGGGAATCAATCCACGATTCACGCTTTCCGCATGCGTTGACGCACTCCTGCAACGCTGGCTAGACTGCTGGCCTTTCCCAAATTCCGAGAAGAAAGGCATTCCACATGGCGATCAAGCTCAAATTCCGGGATACCCGCGACCAGAAGAACCGCAGGCTCACGCGCAAGGACGTGCACGCCGCAGCGAAGCGGCTGAAGAACTGGGGCCGGTGGGGCAAGAACGACGAGATCGGCACGCTCAACTACGTCACGCCCGAGGACATCATCGCTGCCGCGCAGTTGGTGCATGAGGGAAGAGTGATCTCGCTCGCGCTGAACTACGACCAGCACGGCCCGCAGGGTGGCAAGAGCAAGTACCCGGCGCTCGGGCGCTTCAACCCGGTGCACGTGATGCTGCGCACCGGAACCGACGCCTACTCGGGGGTGCTCGATCACCGCAAGATCCGCGGGACCGACGACCTCATCATCATGCCCCTGCAATGCGGGACGCAGTGGGATGGTCTCGGCCACATCATGTACTACGACAACATGTGGAACGGCTACGACTGCCGCAACGTGACCTCGGCCGGCGCGCAGAAAGGCGGGATCGAGAAGACCCGCGAGAAAATGACGGGGCGCGGCGTGCTGCTCGACGTGCCGCGCGCGCTCGGAAAAAAATGGCTGCCCGACGGCTTCGCTGTCACCAACGAGATTCTCGACTACACCGAGGAGAAGCACGGCGTCGAGGTGCGCCGCGGGGACTATCTCCTGGTGCGCACCGGACATCTCGAGCGCTGCCTCGCCGCGAAGAGCTGGGACGGTTATTCGGGAGGCGATGCGCCGGGGCTCGCGTTCGAGACGCTCGACTGGCTGCACGAGCGGCAGGTCGCAGCGATCGTGACCGACACCTGGGGCGTGGAAGTGCGGCCGAACGAAACCGAGGACACCAACCAGCCCTGGCACTGGATCGCCATTCCCATCATGGGGCTCACGGTGGGCGAAATCTTCTACCTCGGCGATCTCGCAACGGCCTGCGCGGAAGACGGGAGCTACGAATTCCTGTTCGTCGCGCCCGCGCTCCCGATCACGGGCGCGGTCGGCTCGCCCGTCAACCCCCTCGCGATCAAATAGGGTCGCTCGGGAATGATGAATGCAGAATGATAAACGATCCGCCATCGTGAAAAAGATCAGTCCCGCCGTCTCGCCGCTGATGCGCCGGCTCGCCGTCTATATCGCGCAGGCGCCGCGGCGCCCGCTGCCGGCGGCGGTGACGGAGCGCACCAAGCACCACCTGCTCGACACGCTGGCGGCGATGGTGTCGGGCTCGCGGCTGCTGCCCGGGGCCCGCGCGATCGCGTTCGCCGCCGCGCAGGGCGGCACGCGCGAGGCGTGCGTGATCGGCAGCCGCGTCGTCACCTCGGCGATCAACGCGGCGCTGGCGAACGGCATGCACGCCCATGCGGACGAAACCGACGACACGTATTACCAGGCACTGGTGCACCCGGGGTGCAGCGTCGTGCCGGTGGCGCTGGCGATGGGCGAGCGCAACCACGCGGGCGGCACCGCGCTGTTGCGCGCGATGGTGCTGGGTTACGACGTGTGCGCGCGTGTCTCGAAGGCGCTGGGCCTCGAGCGCTTTCGCAGTGCCGGCCATTCGACCCACAGCTTCGGCGGGACCTTCGGCTCGGCGGCGGCGGCGGGTGCGCTCGCCGGATTGAACGCGGACCAGTGCCGCTACCTGCTCTCGTACGCGGCCCAGCAGGCTTCGGGCCTGTCGTGCTGGGCGCGCGATACCGAGCACATCGAGAAGGCGTTCGATTTCGGCGGCATGCCCGCGCGCAACGGTGTCACCGCCGCCCTCATGGCGGCCATGCGCTTCACGGGCGTGGAGGATGTATTCTCCGGCGACCGCGGCTTCCTGCACGCCTACGGCGCAGCCGCGCGGCCGGAGCGGCTGGTGCAGGATCTGGGGCGGGCGTTCGAGATCATGAATACGGCGATCAAGCGCTGGGCCGTGGGATACCCGATCCAGGCGCCGCTCGACGCCGTTGCCAACCTGATCGCGGTGCACGGCGTGAGAGCACGCGACGTTGAGCGGGTTCGCGTTACGATAGATGAGCAGGGTGCGCGCACGGTCAACCAGCGCCGGATGGCGAGCATCAATATCCAGCACCTGGTGGCGCTGATGCTCGTGGACGGCGAGATCACGTTTGCCTCATCGCACGACGGAGCGCGCCTGCGCGACCCGGCCGTGGCGAAGCTGAAGGAGCGCATTGATCTCACCGGCAGCCGGGCCCTCTCGCGGACGAGGACCACGCAGGCCGTGGTCGAGATCACGACGCGCGGCGGACGGCGGCTGCGCCATCACACCAAAGCGGTGCGCGGCACGGCGACCAATCCGATGACGCGCGATGAGGTCGCCGCAAAAAGCCGCGACCTGCTCGTTCCGGTCATCGGCGGGCGCCGTGCCGGGCGGCTGATCGAGACGGTCTGGAACATCGAGCAGATCGGGGATGTGGCTCGGCTGAGGCCGTTTCTTCAGGCATAATCGGCCACGGAGATCACGGAGAAGGCGGAAGGAGAAAAATGGGCACGAGAAAAAAGGGGAGCGCCGGGAAGAAAACCGGCGCGAAGAAGACGATCAACTACGATCTGCACAACCACGTCATCCCCGAAGCCGTGGTGGAGGCGATCCGCCGCAACCCGGAGCGGTTCGGCACGCGCATCGAGGAGCGCAACGGCAAGCGCTACTTCGACAGCCACGGGCGCATGACCGAGCTCCTGCCGGAGTTCTGCGACCCGGCGGCCAAGGTCGCGTGGATGGACCGCGTGGGCATGGACGTCTCGGTGATCTCGGTCGGGCCGCCGATCTATTTCTACTGGCTGAAGGCCGAGGCCGGGCTCGAGATCACGCGGCTCGCCAACGACGGCATCGCGCGGATGGTGGCGCAGTACCCGGACCGCCTGCGCGGCATGGCGCACCTGCCGATGCAGGACCCGGACGCGGCAATTGTGGAGCTCGAGCGCGTGGCGAAGGAATACGGGTTCAAGGCGGTCGAGCTCGCCACCTCGATCGAGGGCGTGCCGCTCGCGGACATGAAATTCCGCAAAGTGCTGAAGACGATCGAGCAGCTCGGGCTCTTCGTGTTCACGCACCCGTACCAGTGCCTCGCGCAGGGCTGGATGGACGACTACTACCTGCGTAACTTCATCGGCTTCCCGCTCGACACCACGATGATGGTGGCGCACCTGATGTTCAGCGGCGCGCTCGACGATCTCAAGAAGCTGCGCATCCTGCTCGCGCACGGCGGGGGCTACGTGCCCTACCAGATCGGGCGCTTCGTGCACGGCCACAAGATGCGCCCCGAGCCGAAGGTGAACAACGCCAGCTCCCCGCGCGAGCTGTTCAAGCGCTTTTACTTCGACTGCCTCACACACGAGCCGCGCTCCACGCGCCACCTCATTACCATGGCAGGGGCGGACCACATCGTCATCGGCACCGACCACCCGTTCGACATGGGGCCGGAAGGCGACGCGAGGCAGGTGGGGCAGGTGAACGCGATCCCGGGCCTCACCGCGGCGGAGCGGGAGTGGATCTGCTCGAAGACGGCGAAGAAGCTGCTCGGCGAGGACTAGAGAATCTTAATCCCTTCGGGCTGAACGCCCGATCAGCCGCCCGCGGCGGCCTTGATGCCGGCGGCTTTCACCAGCTTGCCGAACTTCGCGAGCTCGCTCTTGAGGTAGGCCTGGAACTCGGCAGGCGTGCTGGCGATGATCTGTGCGCCGACGTCCGAGTGCCGCTGCTGGATATCCGGCAGCGCGAGGATTTCGGTCAGCTCCTTGTACAGGCGCGCGATGATCGGCTGGGGCGTGCCGGCGGGCGCCGCGACTGCTGACCAGGAGGAATTCTCGTAGCCCTTCACGCCCGCCTCGGCGACGGTCGGCAGATCGGACAGCACCGACAGGCGTTTCGCGCCGGTGGTTGCGAGCGCGCGCACCTTGCCCGCCTTCACAAACGGCACGGTCGAGATTGCGTTGTTGAACAGCACCTGGATCTGCCCCCCGATGAGATCGGTCAGCGCAGGCGCGGAGCTCTTGTACGGGATGTGGGTCATCCTCGTGCCCGTCATGAGCGTGAAGAGCTCGCCGGAGATGTGCCCGAAGCCGCCCACGCCCGAGGAGCCGTAGTTGAGGTCACCCGGACGTTTCTTCGCGAGCGCGATCAGTTCCTTGACCGAGTTCACCGGCACCGAGGGGTGGACGATCAGCACGCCCGGCGAAGTCGAAACCTGCGTGACGGGCGCGAAATCCTTGACCACGTCGTAAGGCAGCTTGTAGAGGTAGGGGTTGACCGCCCAGGTGCCTACGGTCGCGATGACCAGCGTATAGCCGTCGGGGGGCGACTTCGCGACGAGCTCCATGCCGATGTTGCCGCCGGCGCCACCGCGGTTGTCAATGATGACCTGCTGGCCGAGGCGCTGCGAAAGCTTCTCGCCCAGCATCCGACCCTGGATGTCGGTCGGCCCGCCCGGCACGAACGGGACCACCAGCCGGACGGGCTTCACCGGATAGCTTTGGCTCATCGCGCCAAAGCTGAATGCCGCGGCAAAGCACGCCACCGCGGCTCGGACGAGGGTCTGGGTCATCTTTAACATCCTCTCCATTCGCGGAACGCATCAACGGTCGGTTCGATTGCGATCGGCATCGCGTGGACCAGCGCTATGCGGGGCGCAGGCATAGGAATGCCATTATATACAGGGCCGGCGGTGAGCGGAAACGCGCCACGGCCGGGCATCGCCCCCCGCTGACTGCTCACCACCATTCACCGGGTTCAGGAATACACTACAGGCCGTACAGGCCGGCCCCATGGCGGGGCGGAGGAGGAGCCACATGCGTAATGACGTCATGCTGTTCACGGGAGCGGCGCTGCTGGTGCTGGGGAGCGGGGCGGCCTGGCCGCAGACCGCCGCGGCGCAGGGCTACCCCGCCAGGCCGGTGCGCATCCTCGTCGGATTCGCGCCCGGCGGCGGCACCGATATCATGGCACGCGCCGTCGCGGCGAAGCTGACGGAGTCGCTGAAGCAGCAATTCATCGTCGAGAACCGGCCGGGCGCCAACGCCAACATCGCGGCGAAGCTCGCCGCCGAAGCGCCGGCGGACGGCTACACCCTCCTCTTCATGTCGGTCGCGCACATCATGAGCAAGCCGGTTTACAAGAACCTCGGCTACGACATCGAGCGCGATTTCACGCCGATCACGGTAGTGTCGCAGGTGTCCAACGTCATGGCGGCCCATCCCTCGCTGCCAGCGAGAACGGTGAAGGAAGTGATCGCGCTGGCGCGGGCGAAGCCGGGCGAGCTGACCTACGCCACCTCGGGCGTCGCCAGCCCGGAGCATTTCGCCGGCGAGCTGTTCAAGATGATGACGAAGACCAATCTGCTGCCGGTGCCGTACAAGGGCGGCGGCCCGATCGCCATTGACCTCGTGGCCGGACAGGTCATGCTGAGCTTCAGCACCATGCCGCCGATCATCCCGCATATCCGGTCGGGACGCGTGCGCGCGATCGCGGTGACCACGGAAAAGCGCGCAGCGGTCCTGCCCGACGTGCCGACCATCGCCGAGACCGTGCCCGGCTACGCGATGAGCACGTGGTACGGCGCGGTGGCGCCGGCGAAGACGCCGCGGGACATCGTCGTAAAGCTGAGCCAGGAAATGCTCAGGGCGCTCGCCGCGCCGGAGGTGAAGGAGCGCCTTGCCTCGCTCGGCGCGGACATCGTCGCCAGCAGCCCGGAGGAGACCGCGGCGTTCTTCAAGACGGAATTGGCGAAGTACGCCGCGGTGGCGAAAGCCGCGAACATCCGCGTGGACTGAGGGGCCCGCACGCGGGCGCCCCGGCGCCGTGCGATCGTGCGTCACGTTGACAAGGCGCCTGCGGCGTGCAAGATTGCTCGCGCGGTCTTCACGCCGGCCGCCGCTTCCGGCGGCCGGCCCAACACTGCAATCACAACAGGGAAAACAGGCAGGCGTTCCACAGGAGGAATCATGCACAGAGTCAACGGAAGAACCCTCGTCGCCCTTCTCGTCTTCGCGCTCGGCGCCCTCGCCGGTCACGCCGCCATCGCACAGCCCTACCCGGCGAAGCCGATCCGCTTCATCCTGCCGTTCCCACCGGGAGGTCCCACCGACATCGTGGGCCGGCTGCTCGCCCAGAAGCTCTCGGAGCAGATGGGGCAGCAGGTGATCCCCGACAACCGGCCGGGTGCGGGCGGCAATCTCGGGCTCGAGCTGGCCGCGAAATCCCCGCCGGACGGGTACACGATGACGCTCAGCTCCTCGATCGTCGCGATCGCCCCGTCGCTCTACAAGAAGCTCAACTACCAGCAGAAGGACCTCGCGCCGATCTCGCTGGTGGCCGAGATCCGCAACGTCATCCTGGTCCATCCGTCGGTGCCGGCGAAATCGGTCAAGGAGCTGATCGCGCTCGCGCGCAAGAATCCCGGCAAGCTCAACTACGGCTCCGGGGGGGTCGGGACCACGACGCATCTCACGCCCGAGCTGATCATGAGCCTCACCAAGACCAAGATGACGCACATTCCGTTCAAGGGCTCGGGCCTTGCGCTCACGGCGCTGGTGAGCGGGGAGATTGACGTGCTGATCATGGCGGTGCCGGCCGCCTTTGCACAGGTCAAGGCAGGGAGGGTGCGCGCGCTCGCGGTGCTCGCCACCGAGCGCGCGTCCGCGCTGCCCGACGTGCCGTCGGCGAAGGAGCTGGGGATCGAGGACTACATCGTGCGGCTCTGGTACGGGATCCTCGCTCCGGCGGGCACGCCCGCGAACCTCATCGGCCGGCTCAATTCGGAGATCGTCAAGGCGATGAATTCTCCCGACATCAGGAAACGGATGGCGGAAATCAACGTCGAGCCGCTGACCAGCACGCCGGAGGAATTCGGGCGTTTCATCCAGAGCGAAACCCCGCGCTACGCCCAGATCATCAAGGACGCCGGCATCCCGCCGCAGTGAGCGGTTTTTTCGCGGTCGCCGCCGGCGGCAGCGGTTCTCGAGCCATGGATCGGAGAGGAACCATCTCTATGCTGTTTCGTACATTTGCTTTGGCCGCGGCGTTGATCGCCGCCGGCATTTTTCCCGCTCCCGCGGGCGCGCAGCCCTATCCGGCGCGCCCGATCCGCCTGATCGTTCCATTTGCGCCGGGCGGGCCGACCGATGTCATCGCACGCATCGTCGGGCAGCAACTTACCGAGCGGCTCGGACAGCAGGTGGTCGTTGACAACCGGGCCGGCGCCGGCGGCAACATCGGCATTGCGCTCGCGGCGCGGGCCTCGCCGGACGGTTACACGATACTGGTGGTGAGCTCCAGCTTCGTGGTCAATCCCTCCCTGTATTCGAAGATACCGTACGACCCGTTCAAGGACCTCATCCCGATATCGAACCTGGCGGCCTCGCCCAACGTTTTCACGGTGCATCCGTCCCTGCCGGTCAAGTCGGTTGCCGATCTCGTCGCGCAGGCGAAAGCGGGCCCCGGCAAGTACAGCATCGCCACCCCGGGCATCGGCACGACGCCGGATCTTTCGGCGCGGCTGCTGGCGCTCACGGCGGGGATTGACCTGGCGGCCGTGCCCTACGGCGGCGCAGGACCGGCGGTAGCGGCGGTGGTGGGCAACCAGTTGCCGTTCGGCTCCACCGCGATGCCGCCGACGACGCCTTACATCAAGGCCGGCCGGCTGCGCGCCATCGCGATCACCGCAGCGAAGCGCTCCGATACCCTGCCCGATGTGCCCACGCTCGCCGAGGCCGGCTTCAAGGGGCAGGAGGCGGAAACGCTGCAGGGGGTGCTGGTTCCGGCCGGCACGCCGAAGGCGGTGGTGGACCGGCTGAGCAAGGAGCTCACTGCGATCATGCGCGTCCCCTCGGTCGCGCAACGCGTGACGGAGCTCGGCTTCTATATCATCGCAAGCTCGCCTCAGGAGTTCAGAGCGCAGATCAGGGAAGAAATCGGGAAGTGGGGCAAGGTGATCAAAAGCGCCGGCCTCCAGGTGAACTGAGCAACCCCCACCCTTTCCCTCCCCCTTGGGAAGGGGGGGCGTAGGAGTTGTGAAGTGCGGTCGGCCATGGCGTTGCCACCCTTTCCCTCCCCGTTGGGAAGGGGGAGGGCGTAGGGAGGGGGTGCCGGACACCGCATGAAGATAACTGCGATTCGAGAAGCCGCCATTCCCCTGAAATCGACGCTGCGCAATGCAGCCTTCGACTTCAGCGAGATGACGACCTCGGTCGTCACGGTGGTGACCGACGTCGTGCGCGAGGGCCGGCCGGTCGCCGGCTTCGCCTTCAACTCCACCGGCCGCTACGCCTGCGGCGCGCAGATGCGCGAGCGGTTCATTCCGCGCATCCTCAAGGCTGAGCCCGATTCGCTGCTGAACGCCGCCGGCGACAACCTCGAACCGGAGAAGATCCTCGCCTGCATGATGAGCCGCGAGAAGCCGGGCGGCCACACCGAGCGCTCGGTCGCCATCGGCACCATCGAGGTCGCGGTGTGGGACGCGGTTGCCAAGATCGCCGGCAAGCCGCTGCACCGGGTGCTCGCCGAACGCTACAACGGCGGCAAGCCGGTCGCCAAGGTGCCGTGCTACGTGGGCGGCGGCTGGTACGAGCCGGGCAAGGGCGTGAAGGATCTCCAGGACGAGATTCGCGAGAAGCTCGACCAGGGCTACACCACCATGAAGATCAAGGTCGGCGGCGCCTCGATCCCGCAGGACTTGAGGCGCATCGAGGCGGCGCTGAGGGTCGTCAAATCGAGCGAGCGCCTCGCGGTGGACGCCAACGCGGCGTTCGACCGCGCCCGCGCGCTCGCCTACGCGAAGGCGCTTGCGCCGTACGAGTTGCGGTGGCTCGAGGAACCGTGCGATCCGCTCGACTTCGCGCTGCTCACCGACGTGGCCCGCGACTATCCCGCGCCCCTCGCCACGGGCGAGAATCTGTTTTCGACCCAGGACGTGCAGAACCTGGTGAGCTACGGCGGGCTGCGCGCCGACCGCGACATCTTGCAGATGGACGTGCCGCAGTCCTACGGCATCGTGCAGTTCGCGCGCACGGTCGCGATGCTCGAGGGCCGCGGATGGAAGCGGAATTCAATCTTTCCGCACGGCGGCAACCAGATGACGCTCGCGATCGTGGGCGGGTTCGGGCTGGGCGGGTGCGAGGCGTACCCGGGGGTGTTCGGGCCGTTCGCCGGGTTCGCCGATGATGCGAAGATCGAGGACGGATTTATCGGGCTGCCCGACCGGCCGGGCATCGGCTTCGAGGGGCAGGGAGGGTTATTTGAGATCATGCGCTGCCTGGCCGATGGAGCATGAGAGTGCGAGACGAGACCCTGGCAATCCTGTGCAGTCCGTTGGAGCATGCGCCGCTCGAGCTCGCCACCGACGAGTCTGCGAACGGCGAAACCAGGCAATTCCTCGTCAATCGTGAGCGCGGTTTCAGGTTTCCGGTTCGCGACGGCATCCCGATCTTCATCGAGCCCCACCAGATTACCGGCATCAACAGCAGGTTTCGCAGGATCTACGACGGCTGGGCACCGTTCTATGATCTGTTGAGCAGGGTCGGGCTCCGCATCCTGGGTGTCTCCGAGCGCGAGCTGCGCAGGGAGTTTGTCGAGAAGCTCGAAATCAAGGGGGGCGACCGCATGCTTGCCACCTCGGTCGGCACGGGCTCCGACCTGCCCTTTCTCCCCCGGAATTGCGATTATTACGGGCTCGATCTTTCGGCGGGAATGCTGGGAGTCTGTCGGAGAAAAATGCGCCGGCTGGGCGTGACTGCCGAGCTTTTCCTCGGCCAGGCCGAGCACCTGCCATTCAAGGATGAGGTTTTCGACATCGTTTACCAGATGGGGGGGATCAACTTTTTCAGCGATCAGGGACGGGCCATCCGCGAAATGATCCGCGTTGCCAGGAACGGCTCGAAAATCGTCATCATGGACGAAACCGAAAAAGTTGCCCGCGCGCTGGAACGCATTCCCGGCATCAGCGCATGGTTCAGACATCAGCACCGGCCGATCATTCCTCCCACGGCGTTGGTCCCGTCAGGAATGGAGCAGGTGGAGCATTGCGAGCTGTACGACGGTCAGGCCTGGTACCTGAGCTTCAGAAAACCGCATTGACAAACCGCACGGGCTCGTAGTAGTAGTAGAAAAAAGGAAAACCTGCGCGAGAAAAGCGCCGGCCCTTCGGGATATCGACAACACGGACCTCGGGTCGCGGCGCGCTACCGGACCTTCTTCAACCGGAACAATCCGTTGGTGTCGCTGTCGCTGGTGAAATACAGTGCCCCGTCGGGACCGATGGCGACACCGACGGGCCGCGCCCAGCGCTCACCGCCGGGAAGTTGAAAACCGGTCACGAGGTCGTCCACCCTCTGCGCATCGCCGTCCTTGAAGCGCACGACGACGATCTTGGGAGGACGGCGTGATGCCGGGTCGCCGGCAAATCCGCCGGCCGGTTTCGTGCCCCAGGAGCCGCGCAGGGCCACAACGGCGTCGAATTCGAGGGTCTTGTCCATTGCGCCGGCGGGAATGAAGGCCACGCCCATCGGCGCGTTGCGCGCCGGGAAGGTCGCCACGGGCGGGACGACCTCCGTGACCGGCCGCGGCGGCTGGCTTCTCACACAGTCATCGCGAATGATCCTGTTGCCGTCGTACTGAAACCACGGCATGCCGTGGAACGAGCCCGCGGTGACGCGGCTGAAATATTCCGGCGGCTGGTCGAAGCCCAGATGATCGGGGCCGTTGTTGCTGGCGTAGAGCTCCCCGGTCTTCGGGTGCCAGGCGAATCCAACCGGATTGCGCAGCCCGGAGCCGAACGGCTCCCATGCCGTTTTCCCGCCTTCTTCCTTCAGTACCAGAATGCCGCCGCGGCGATCGTTGAAACGGTAGGGTTCTCCGAGATACTGATCGCTGCAATTGCCTTGGATGCCGAGACTCACGTACACTCGCCCGTCGGGACCGATGCCCACGGTGCGGCTGCTGTGGCCGCCCCCGCCCGGCAACGGCGCAAGTAGCGTCACGTCACCCGGCGCGATCGTTTGCTGGCCCGACCGGTAGGGCGCGCGGTAGAGCCCATTGGTGCGCGCGATGAGGATCTCGTCCTTCCGGAATGCCACCGAGTGCGGGTAGTCGCCGAGCCTCACCAGTACTTCCGGTTTGCCGTACGGCGGGGCCAGGCGATAGACGTTTCCGGAACTGGAGCCGGCGAAGAGATCGCCGTTGGGCGCGAACGTCAGAAGACGGGGGCCGTCGAGTGCGGTCAGGAATTCCAGCCGGTAGCCTTTCGGCACGCGCGCCTGCACGCGTTGCCCGCTGCCGAGAGCGACGGTCTGTTCCTCGTAGCCGAGCCGTTCCGTGCCGGCCGGCGCCAGGGACGCCACGCCCAGACCAAGCAGCAGAACGGCCTTGTGCGCCAAACGATTCATAAGCGCCGCTGGCTAATCGGGGGCGATGACGACCACGTGGCTCCGGCTCACGTTCAGAAACGGCGCCGCGAAGATCTTCCGGCCCTCCAGGTCCCACACTTCCGCGTGGGTCACCGCGAAGAACGCCTTGGAATCCAGCATGTAGTCGGTGATCCGCGCGCCCGCCAGCAGCTCGATCTCGCCCTTGATGCGGTACGATCCCGCCAGGATAACGACGCGTGCCTTGGTGTTGCCTTCCGCCATGTTGAGCCTCCTCTATGAAGCCGCGATTCGTGAAGAGGTTCTACCCGCCGACAGGCAGATCCGCGCCGATGCCGCGGCTGCGGGCGAGCGCCAGGACCTTCGCGCCGACGTAGATGTCTTGCAGCCCCATCCCGTGCGATTCGTAGAGCGTGATCTGCCGCGGTGAGGTGCGCCCGCGCGCCTTTCCGGCGATGACCTCTCCGATCTCGGTCAGGTGCTCCCAGCGCAGCAGCCCCTTCTCGACGGCGGGCAGCAGGTCGCCGCACTCGTTGCGCGCGGTGCCGCGGCCGTCCACCGTGACGACGTCGCATTTCCTGACGGCGGCCTCGTCCAGCTCGCGCCGGCTGAGGGCGTTGGAGCCGGCGGCGTTGACGTGCTGGCCCGGCTCCAGCCACTCGCCCTTCAGCACCGGCTCGGCCGACTTGGTGATGACGTTGACGACATGCGCGCCGCGCACGGCCGCTTCAGCGCTATCCGCGGGACGCACTTCGACGCCGGCCTTCTCCGACATCCTGTTGCAAAAGGCGGCGAGCCGGTCCCGGTTGCGGGCATAGACGCGGACGCTCTTGATCTTCCTCACCTGGCACACGGCCTCGATCTGGCTCGTTCCCTGGTAGCCGGCGCCGATCTGGCCGAGCACGCTCGCGTCGGGATTGGCGAGGTGGCGCGTGGCGACGCCGCTCGCCGCGCCGGTGCGCAGCATGCTCATCCACACCGCCTCGATGATCGCTTCCAGCTTCGCCGTCTCGGTGTTCATCAGGTGCACGAAGAAGCTCTTGCCGGTGGGGCGTGTGTAGTAGTACTTGAAGCCGACGTAACCCAGCTCGGGCGCCGCCGCCTGCAGCACGTGCTGCGTGCCGGTGGGGAGATGAATCCGCGCGCGCGGGACGTCAATCGCGCGCTGCTCGGCCAGCGCCTTGTGCGCCTGTTCCATCGCCTCCAGTGCGATGGGCATCGTCAGCACCTTCTGCACATCGCTTTCGGTCAGATAGCGGACCATTTTGTTATCCAAAGGCGTGACTGATGAGGCGGGTTCGGTTCCTATTTCTTCGCCTTTAGCGCCGCGGCGCGGATGGCGGTGAGCGTGGTGCGCGTCGTGATCGCATCGGGGTCTATCCGCAGCTCGATCAGCGACGCGGTCTTCGCGTTCCAGCAGCGCTCGAACGCCGGCTCGAAATCGGCGGTGCGCTCCACGATCTCGCCGTGCATGCCATAGGCCTTCGCAAGCGCGGCGAAATCGGGGTTCTTCAACTCGGTGCCGCTGACGCGCTCCGGATAGTTGCGCTCCTGGTGCATGCGGATCGTGCCGTACATGCCGTTATTGACCACGAAGAAGACGATCCTGAGATCGTATTGCGCGGCGGTTGCGAGCTCCTGCCCGGTCATCAGGAAGTCGCCGTCTCCACACACGCACACCACCGGCCGGCCGGGATGAACGAGCTTGGCGGCGACCGCGGCGGGCACGCCGTAGCCCATCGCGCCGCTGGCCGGCGCAAGCTCGGTGCGGAAGCCGCGATACTGGAAGAAGCGGTGGATCCAGCCCGAAAAGTTGCCTGCGCCGTTCGCAACGATGGCCTCGGGCGGAAGCCGCTTGCGCAGGAAGACCATGACCTCGCCGAGGTAGAGATCGCCCGGCATCTCGTCCGGCCTGATCCATTCCTCGTAGTCCGCGCGCGCTGCCCGCGTCCAGTCCTTCCAGGGGCGGGAGTCCATCGGCGCGAGCTTTTGCGCCGCCTGCGCGAACTCCGGCATGCCGGAGAGAACCGGCAGGTCCGGCTGATAGACGTGTCCCAGCACCTCCGCGCCGGCGTGCACGTGCATGAGCTTCTGCTTCGGGCGCGGGGCCTCGATCAACGTGTAGCCGCTGGTTGTCGCCTCGCACAGGCGCGCCCCGATCGCGAGCAGCAGGTCCGCGCTCTTGACGCGCTCGGCGAGCGCAGGGTTGATGCCGATGCCGAGATCACCGGCGAAATGGGGCAGGCGGTTGTCATAAAGATCCTGGTGGCGGAACGCCGTGCCGACCGGCAGATCGTTGGCCTCGACGAACGCGCGCATGTCGGCGCACGCCTGCGCGGTCCAGCCGCTGCCGCCGAGGATCACGAAGGGGCGCCTGGCCTGCCCGAGCATCGCGCGCAGCTTCTGCATGTCGTTCTCTCCCGGATGCGCGGCGACGCGCTTGTAAGGATCGGTATCCGGGACAGTGGCGGTATCGGTGAGCATGTCCTCGGGCAGCACGAGCACGACCGGTCCCGGGCGCCCCGACACCGCGGTATGAAACGCGCGGCTCACGTACTCGGGAACGCGGTCGGCGCGGTCAATTTGCGCGACCCACTTCGCCATCTGTCCGTACATGCGGCGGTAGTCCATTTCCTGGAGCGCCTCGCGCTCCACGAAGCCCCGGGGGACCTGTCCGATGAAAAGGACGAGCGGGCTGGAATCCTGGCGTGCGGTATGGATGCCGATGGCGGCGTTGCTCGCGCCGGGCCCGCGCGATACGAAGCAGATTCCGGGGCGGCCCGTCAGCTTGCCGTAGGCTTCCGCCATGTAGGCGGCGCCGCCTTCCTGACGGCAGATGATGAAGCGAATCCGCTCGCGGGCGTCGTGGAGCGCGTCGAGCACCGCCAGGTAGCTCTCGCCGGGCACGCCGAATGCGATGTCCACGCCGTGGACCTCGAGGGCGTTGACGAGAATCTGCCCGCCGCTGCGCGCGCGGGCGGTGTCGGAGGATTTCATGCAGAATCCTGTTACGGCTGACGTAGCCCGGAGCAGGCCGCAAATCTATCACGAACGCGCGCCTTTGGCCTAGCAGCTTGTCGGGCTTTCGCTGCCCCGACAAGCTGCTAAATGGAAAGACGGGTTAAAGCGGATGGGTGTCATCCGGAATGGCTCTGGTACGTTAGGCAAGCAGGACGCGTTGATTGTGAGGCATGGCCAATGAGCCGATTCGTACAGGTTGACCGGGAGACTGCG
>DAIDBG010000172.1 GCA_027310225.1 bacterium
ATTCGGTTCGCAGCCTGGATACGCGAAGAAACGGGCGCGGTAACGGACGGTGAATGAGTGAATACATCGTGTAGGATCACGAGGAATTGGTTCGCACACTTGACGCCGGCCGGCTAATGGGTGCGTTTATCGGCGTTTATCTGCGGCTAAACCTCGAACTTGATTTTTGAGACAGGTTCTAGTGGCTGAAGAGGCACGATACGGGATACGAGATGCGAGATACGGGATAAGAGCACGCCCTGTGTTGTGCATCCCGCATCCCGTATCCCGCGTCAATGAAATGACATGAAGATCTCGATACTGGACGACTACCAGAACGTCGTCAGAACCCTGAAGTGCTTCCCGAAGCTCGCCGGGCACGACGTCACGGTCTGGAACGACCACACCCAGGACACGGATACGCTCGCGCAGCGGTTGAAGGACACCGAGGTGCTGGTGACGATCCGCGAGCGCACGCCGATCCGCGCGCCGCTCATCGAGCGCCTGCCCAGGCTGAAGCTCATCAGCCAGACCAGCGTCTATCCGCACATCGACGTCGAGGCCTGCACGCGCCGCGGCATCGTGCTGTGTTCCGATTTGCATCCTGGAGAGCCGTCGTTCGCCACGGCGGAGCTCGCGTGGTGTCTCATCATCTCCGCGATGCGCAGCGTCCCGCAGGAGGTGGCCGCGCTGAAGAGCGGGCGCTGGCAGTCCACGATCGGCTACGCCCTGCGCGGCCGCACGCTCGGCATCCTCGGCTACGGCCGCATCGGCACGGTGCTCGCGCGCTACGGCAGGGCTTTCGAGATGCCGGTGCTCGCCTGGGGGCGGGACCGGTCGGCGGAGCGCGCGCGGGCGGACGGCGTCCCGTTCGCGGCGTCGAAGGCGGAGCTGTTCGAGCGCGCCGACGTGCTCACGCTGCACGTGCGCCTGACGCCCGAGACGCGCGGCCTGGTGACGGCGGCGGACCTCGCGCGCATGAAGCCGGCCGCGCTCATCGTCAACACAAGCCGCGCCGGCCTGATCGAGCCGGGCGCGCTCGTCGCCGCCCTCGAGGCGGGGCGCCCCGGCATGGTGGCGGTGGACGTGTACGAGGAAGAGCCGATGCTCAACCCCGACCACCCGCTGCTGAAGATGAGCAACGTGGTGTGCACGCCGCATCTGGGGTACGTCGAGCGCGATGGCTACGAGCGCATCTTCGGCGCGGTCTTCGACCAGATCCTCGCGTACATCGCGGGCAAGCCGTTCAACGTGATCAACCCGGAAGCGCTCAAAAAACGCGAGTCGTGAGCCCGGGACTCGCGTTTTTTGAACATTGGAAGACAGAAGGAGTGCAAATCAGAATTGCGGTAAGCGTGGGTGTGCGAATGACCTGGCGGTGCGGGATAGGCGCCGCGCGGGACCGCGTCGCCTGCCGTTAGCCGGAGCGCTTCTCCGCCAGCAGTGCGAACCGCACCAGCTCGGCGACGTTGCGCGCGCCGAGCTTGGTCATGAGGCGCGCCTTGTAGACCTCGACGGTGCGCGGGCTGATCGCCAGCGCCGCGGCGATCTCCTTGGCATGCAGGCCCTTTCCGACCCGCTCCAGGACTTCGCGCTCCCGGGGCGTCAGCCGGGCGAGCATCAGCGCTTCGTCGCGATCGGCCGCAGCGCGCTGAATACGCCCCAGTTCCCTGCCGTACGCCGTGTCGATGGCGGCCCGCAGGTCTGCGTCATCGAAGGGCTTCTCGAGAAAATCCACGGCCTCCCCCTGGAACGCGGCGCGCGCCGAGGGCACGTCGCCGTGCGCGGTGATGATCACGAAGGGCAGGCTCCTGCCGCGGGCGCGCAACTCGGCCTGCAGCTCGAGTCCGCTCTTCTGCGGCAGCCTGAGATCGGCCACGACGCACCCGGCCCAGTCGTCCCGATATGCCTCGAGGAATGCCTCGGCGCTGCCGAAGGTCGCCGCGCGATATCCCGACAGCCTCAGCATGAGAGAGAGCGAATCGCGCATGGCGGCGTCGTCCTCGACGATATACACCGTGAGCCCGCGATCGCCTCCGCTACTCATCTTCGGCCTCGAGCGGAAGGTCCAGGTGAAATTCGCCGTGATCCGCCACGATCCCGCTGAGGGATCCGCCGTGCGCCTCGGCGATCGCCCGGCTGATCGCGAGGCCCAGCCCCATCCCGGCGGCCTTGCCGGTCGCGAACGGCTCGAACAGCGATTCGCTCGCGGCCCGTGATATTCCTTTGCCCGAATCCGTCACGGCGAACCGGATCCGGCCGCTTTCCGGGACGCGGGTCATTACGGCGACCTCCCGTCGCTCCGGCGGCAGGGCGGCCACCGCCTCGAATGCGTTGGCGATCAGATTGCGCAGCACCAGCTCGATCTGCACCCGGTCGGCCAGCACCGTGCGCCCGCCATCGTCGCACTGCACGCTGTACGCGACTTCGCCGGACGAGTTGAGCCGCACCCCGATGCGTTGAGCGCTGTCCGCCAGCCTTTCGACGGCGATCGTTTCCAGTCGCGTGCTTCCCATGCGAAAGAAGTCCCGCAGCCGCGCGACCACCTCGGTGGCCCGTTTCGCCTCCTCGAGCATCTTGCCGATGGTCAGATGCAGCTCGGCACGGGCGTGATCGCCCTGGTCCAGCATCAGCTGGCAGGCCCGTCCGTAGTTGTTGAGCGCGGTCAGGGGCTGATTGATCTCGTGGGCGATCGCGCCCGCCATTTCGCCAGCCGCGGCGGTCCTGAGCGAGCGCTGGAGCTGCTCGGCCGCGCGTTCACGCTCATCCACGATGACGCCGAGAAAAAGGCCGGTGAGAGTCAGGGCCGACACCAGGGCCTGCAACTCCACCACCGCCAGCGACTGCATGGTCCCGTCCTGGACGCCCAGCACCACGCCGACCTGAACGACGCCCGAAGCCACTGCGGCGCCGCTGAATCCGCCCCGCAACGCGATCCAGATGAGGGGCAGGAACAACACGTAGAAATATCTTTGCGGTTCCTCGCTGCCGCCCTCGAAGATGAACAGGACCGCCGCCGTCATGACGGCGAACTGCAGGGCCGTCTCCGGCTTGCGCCACGAGCGCGCCAGCCGCGCGCGCCCTGCCGGGTCCGCCGCGACCAGCAGCAGCGGGGCGGTGACCAGCACGCCCACCGTGTCGCCGAGCCAGAACCGGAATGCCGCGGAAGCGAATGAGTCCCCGACCCGATAGCCCGCGGCCCAGAGCGCTCCCACGTAGAGCGCGCCGATGACCGCGATCCCGGCTGCGGTCACGGCCACGAACGTCCACAATGGGCGCGTGCCGTGCAGCCTGCCCTCGAACTTGAAAATCCGCTTGAGCGCACCCGCGATCCCGGCATAGCCCGCCGCCAGGATCAGCGAGGTGAGCACCGCGAGCGGCAGGCCGCCGGGCGCCTGGCGGATGACGAGATCGGCGATGAGGATCGCCCCGAAAACGACGGGCGCATAGCGCAGCCCTCCGAGCAGCAGCCACACGATGCTCAACGCCGGAGGAGGATTCCAGGGCGTGATGTTGAACGGGCCGAGGGGATAGATGTAGCTCGCCCAGTCGAGCGCCACGTAGCACGCGCCGAACAGGACGGCATCTCTCGCGTCCGCGGCGAGCGAACGGCGCGTCCTCGTCATCTGGGAATCGGCCAATGGACGGTACCGGCACACCCGGGTCGGGCATTCCCAATCCTCGGTTCCGGCGCGCGCGAACGCAAGTACGTAATTTCCCTTAAGCGAATATTCGAATGCCGCGCGCGTTTCGCCGGTCCTATCATGATCGCTCCAAATATTTTCCGGACAAAGTTCCGCGAGACGCTCGATGGCCATCACGCACTGGATAGAGCTTGCCGCCGCCGCACTGTTCGTGCTGGCGCTGGTTCATACCTTCTCCACCAAGTACTTCGAGCACCTCGCCCATACGCAGCCCGCGCACGCGGGATTATGGCATCTGCTCGGGGAAGTGGAGACCGTTTTCGGCATGTGGGCGCTCGTGCTGATGGCCGTGATGGCGGCCTCCTACGGGTGGGAGCGGACGACCGGTTATCTCGAGGGCCGGCGCTTCGTCGAGCCCATGTTCGTGTTCGTCATCATGGTGATCTCGGCAAGCCGCCCGGTGATGCAGGCGGTTTCGGAAGCGGTCAGGCGCGCAGCGGCGGTCGTTCCGCTGCCCGACGCGGTCGCGTGCTACTTTCTCGCGCTGTCCCTGATTCCGCTGCTCGGGTCGGTCGTCACCGAGCCGGCCGCGATGACGATCGCGGCGCTCATGCTGCGCGACATCATCTTCAGCCGGCGCGCGTCGAGCTGGCTGAAATACGCGACGCTGGGCGTGCTGTTCGTGAACGTGTCCATCGGGGGGACGCTCACGAACTTCGCGGCGCCTCCCGTTCTGATGGTCGCGGCCAAGTGGCAGTGGACTACGAGCGACGTCTTCTGGCTGTTCGGCTGGAAAGCGGCGGTCGCGGTGCTCATCAATGCCGTCGCCCTGACGCTGATGTTCCGGCGGGAACTCTCGGCCAAAGCGAGAGCCTCCGCGCAGGCCGGCGGCCCGCGGGCGCCTGCCGCTTTCGTATTCATCAACGTCGCGCTCCTGGTCGGGGTCATCGTATCCAATGATGCCCCCGAAGTGTTCATGGGGCTGTTCCTGCTGTTTCTGGGCCTGGCCGAGGCCTACAAGCGCCACCACGACGAGCTCATCCTGCGCCAGGGATTGATGGTCGGGTTCTTCCTGGCCGGCCTGGTCGTGCTCGGCGGCCAGCAGCAATGGTGGCTGCAGCCTGTGCTTTCCAGCCTGGACGATACGACGCTCTTCTTCGGGGCGGCCGCCCTCACGGCGATCACCGACAACGCCGCGCTGACGTACCTCGGCTCGCTCGTGGAGAACGTATCCGAGGACTTCCAGTACGCGCTGGTGGCGGGCGCCGTCGCGGGCGGCGGACTGACGGTCATCGCCAATGCGCCCAATCCGGCGGGGTTCGCGATCCTGAGGAATTCGTTCGAGGAGCAGTCGATCAACCCGCTCTGGATGCTGATCGCCGCGCTGCCGCCCACCGCGGTCGCGATCCTGTCCTTCCAGGGGATGCGCACCGATCTGATACGGGAGACCTTCGACGCCCAGGCCTGGGCCGACTGGCTGCGGTCCCTGGATGCGTCGTTCCTGTTCCTGCTGATCCTGCCATTCGTGGTCGCGATCGTCGGGTTCTGGAGCGACAGCCTGAGACTTCGCAGGGCCCGGAAGACTTCCACGGATGACCCGCTCGAATGAGACCTCGGCCCGCATGAACCACAGGTCTGCGCTATCATTCTTGCCAGTCCCGGGGAGATGGCACATGAAGCGCAGAACACACGGCGAGGGGGGGCCATGAACCGACGTGAGTCGCTGGCATTCGGGCTGGCCCTGGCTGCGGCGTCCACGCTCTCGCCGTTCGGGGCGTTTGCGCAAGCGCCCTATCCCGCGCGGCCGGTCAAGCTGATCGTTCCGTTCCCGCCCGGCGGCGTGGTGGACGTGATCGGCCGTCTCTGGGCGGAGCGGGTGGGGTCGTCTCTCGGCACGATCGTCGTCGATAACCGGGGCGGTGCGGCCGGCGTCATCGGCGCGGCGGAGGTCGCGCGCAGCCAGCCTGACGGCTACACGCTTCTGATGGGAAACACCAGCACGCAGATTCTCAACCCGGCGGTGATGCGCCGCCCGCCGTACGACCCGATCTTCGTCGACCAGGAGCGCGAGCGGCTCATCCCGGTGATCAAAGCGACCGGCTTCAGGATCGATTGAGCTGCGATCGGGACGGGATTGCCTCTCGGAAATCTGGTCCCCGGGTCAGTTGAACTTCAGTCCTGTTTCGCTGGCGCTCAGTCGAAGCTGAAGGTGCCCGAATTCCCTGGCTCGAAGATCGCGAGCCCGCCCACCGCACCTGGGAACTCTATCAACAATCGGCGGCTGCCGAGCACGTGCACGGGGATCCCCGAATTTCTCAGGTAATCGCCGGTCGCCGCGATGTCCCCGCTTTCCAGCACGCATCCCGCGATCCATGGCAGCGAAGGCGGCCTGGCATCGAGACGGCGCTCGAGCTTCGCTGCGTCGGTGAACAGCAGGTAGCCGCGCGCGGTGGCCAGGCGGCAGACGCTGCCGCCGATCTGCGCAGGCAGGCCGGTATAGCGCGCGTAGCGTTGCGCCGCCTCGACGGGATCGGCGACGCACAGGATCACGCCGGTCAGGGCAGCCGCCCGATTGGGGTGATCCAGCCAGCGCTCCTGCCAGACCAGTTCCGGCGTGTGCTGCCGGCAGAACTGGATGCGGCCCTCGGGCATCTTTCCGGGAGACACCCGCACTACCGTGAAGCGCACCGTGCCTTCGCCGGACTCGGTGCCGATCTGGCGCTGGAGCGCAACAGGCGGCAGCGGATCGAACCCCGATTTCCGGATCCTGGCGTGATCGGCTTCGGGCGCCGCGGTGCCGAACGCAATGAGGTGCGCGCCCGTATAGCGCTTGATCGCGGCGCGGAGCTGGCCGGCGTGCTGCGTGTCGCCGGTCGGCGTGACGATTTCCAGGTACCCACGCTCCAGCACCACACAGCGGTTTCCCGCACCGGCGGGCGCGAGCGGCCCGCCCGGCTCGGAACGGTGCGAGTGCGCGGAGAAGGGCGTCAGGGTGAAACCGAGCGTCTCCAGCGCGCTGCTCGCCGCGTCCATATGCGGCACGAAGTGCCCGACGTGGTCCACCACCAGCTTGCCCGGTGCCGGCACCTGATTTTCAGCCACAGAGGACACAGAGGTCACAGAGCAGAATGGTTGGTTTTCGGGGTGGCTTCATCTTGGCGCGCTTGGCGGCCTTGGCGGTTCGTATTGAGCTTTTTCGGCGTGTATCGGCGTTCATCGGCGGCTAATACCCACGGCGCGGATCGACGCGGTTCGCGAGCGGCCTGCCGTTCAGGAATCGCGCGAGGTTCCCGAACCACAGGTCGAGCGAGATATCCACGTAGTGCTCCCCGTCGTCGCAGGAGATGTGCGGCGTGATGATCAGGTTCGGCGTGTCCCACAGGGGCGAGTCCGGCGGCAGCGGCTCGGCGTCGAGGACGTCGAGCACGGCGCCCGCGAGCTCGCCGCTGCGGAGCTTCCGGGCCAACGCGGCGTTGTCCACGACCGGCCCGCGCGAGATGTTGATGACGCCCGCGCTGCGCTTCATGAGCCCAAGCCGCTCCGCGCTCAGGAGATGGCGGGTCTCCGGAGTGAGCGGGATGGCCATCACGACGTAATCGGCCTGGGGCAGCAGGCGGTCGAGGGCGGCGGTCTTGTGCACGGCATCGGCCGCGGCAACCTTCTTTCCGCTCCGGCTCACGCCGATGACTTTCAGCCCGATCTGCCGGGCGGCGCGCGCAGCGCCCTGGCCCAGATCGCCCAGCCCGATGATCAACGCGACCTTGCCCCGGATGTTCGGCGAGAACAGCTGCTCCCAATGCCGCTTGCGTTGATTGGCGATGATCTCCGGCATGCGCGAATTGAGCAGGTGGTAGGCCATGCCCATGAATTGCCCGGCCTTGACCCCGTGCGCGCCGACGTTGTTGGTGAACGCGACCCCCGGCGGCAGCCAGTCGAGCGGCAGGAAGGCGTCCACCCCGGCGGAGGTCGCGTGGATCCAGCGCAGCCGCGGCGCGCGATCGGCGAGCCGCTCGCGCCGGGCCGGCACGCCGATCACGATCTCCGCCTCCTTCAGGGCCTCCTCGAGACCATCGCCGTCCCAGCCGATGCTCGCCTCCAGCCGGCGGGCGAGGGCGCGGTGACGCACGCAGGCGGCGTCCCAGCGCTCGCGCGTGACCTGGAACAGCTCGCCTTTGTTGCGCGCGTTCTCGATGTGCACGCGGAATTTTCTGGACGCCATCCTGGTCAGCCGTAAGCAGCGAGCAGTAGAAAGCCGCTTTTTCCGCTTACCGCCGGCTGCTTACCCGTTACTGGATTTGCTTCGAGCGCAGATAGGGGCCGGCGTGGAAGGCGCTGTCCGGCGGGTCTTTCCTGGCCACGCCGGAAGTCTTGAGGATTTCCTGCATACGCTTGAGCGAGGCGATGTCGGCCGGCTCGAAGCTTGCCATGTAGGCGCCGTCCCACTGGCTCGCGTAGGCGAGCGCCGCACCGGGATTGAGGTTGGCCGCCTTTTGCAGGATCTGCGCGACCTTCAGCGTGTTCTTCGAGCCGAATTGCACCGCCTTGCGCACCGCGACGATGAACCGGGCGACCGCCTCCGG
The DNA here is from genome assembly GCA_027310225.1 of bacterium. Lineage (GTDB taxonomy): Bacteria > Pseudomonadota > Gammaproteobacteria > Burkholderiales > SG8-41 > SG8-41. The sequence goes on from DAIDBG010000172.1 coordinate 8,204, forward strand.
GTTCTTCGAGAGGTACTCATCGTGCACGATGGTGACGGCCAATATCGGGGCCGCGCTCGACCGGGTGAGCTTCTTCCACTCTTCCACCACGCTGCCCAGGGCACGCAGCTTCATGTCGGTGATCTGCGCGAGAGTGATCGAGCGCAGCACCGCGGCGTCGATCTCCCGGCGCGCGAGGAATTGCGCGATCTGCGCCTCGTTGCCCGGCGCCACGCTGTAGGCGCCCGCCCGGATGCCGAAATTACCGTCCAGGATGGCGGAGGCGATCGCGTGCATGGCGCTGCCGGGCGGCGTCATGCCGATCTTCCTGCCGCGCAACTCGGCCATGCTCCGGATCGGCGAGTCTTCGGCCACGACCCACTTCGACTCCGCGATCTGCGTGGCGAGCACGATTTTCACCGGCACGCCGTCGGCGGTGATGTTCATGGAGGCGAAGGAGGGTGCGCCGAAGGCGAGGTCTATCGCGCGCGGCACGATGGCGCGCGTGGGCCCGTTCACGTCCCCGAACTTCACCCATTCCACCTCGAGCCCCTCCTTCTCCGCGAACCTCATCTCCTCCATTACCGCGCCGAAGCCGAGCGAGAAGCCGCTGGTCCAGTAGCCGACCTTCATCTTCTGCGCGAAGGCGGGCTGGGCTGCAACCAGGGTGCCGAGGAGGAATGCGAGGACAAGTCGTTTCACGACGGGCTCCCGGAAATAATCGCCGGCCAGCCTGCCTTTTACCACAAAGCGGGCATCCAAGAAACGGTAAGCGGTCTCAGATCAACGCCCGCAGGCGCTGGATGTAGGCGATGACGGCCGGATGAGTGGGGTCGCGCGGGCGCGCGCACGGGACGTCCACGATCTCGCGCACCCTGCCGGGGCGCGGGGAGAGCACCACCACCTGATCGGCGAGCACCGCGGCCTCCTCCACGTCGTGCGTGACGAAGACAATGGTCATGTGCTTCATGTTCTGGATGCGCAGGACCTCGCCGTGCAGGAGCGCCCGCGTCTGCGCGTCGAGGCGCGAGAAGGGCTCGTCCATCAGCAGCATGCGGGGCTCCCTGACCAGGCTGCGCGCGAGGGCTACGCGCGAGCGCATGCCGCCGGAGAGCTGGTAGGGGAAGGCGTCGGCGAATTCCTCCAGCCCGACCAGTCTCAACGCCGCGCGCGCGCGCTGCCGCCGCTGCGCGCGCGCGAGCTCGCCCGCTTCCAGCGCGAACTCGACGTTGCGGATCGCGGTGCGCCACGGCAGCAGCCGGTCGTCCTGGAACAGGTAGCCGATCGTGTCCCAGCCGGTGAATTCCGCGGCCGGCACGCCGCCGAAGCTAACGCTGCCCCCGCTCGGCTCGACGATCCCGGAGATGATATTGAGCAGCGTGCTCTTGCCGCAGCCGGAGGCGCCGAGCAGCGCAAGAATTGATCGCGGGGGGACTTCGAAGGCGACGTCCTTCAGCACCTCGAGCGGCTCGCCGGTCGCGCTCTTGAACCACTTGTTGACGCCGCGCAGTGCGATCGCCGGCTGCGTTGCGTCGGTCACGACAGCGTCCATGCTTCAGCCGTCGGAACCTTCGCCCGGGGCGGGCGGCTTCGCGGCGAAGCGTGAGCCCTTCGGGCACGCGCGCCCGCGCGCGTCCTGCCACAGCTTCCCGTCGGCGTGGAGCCGCCCCATCGCGCGCGCGACGGCCTGGAACTCGTACGCGGCAAAGTGCTCCGCGATCTCCTGATAGTACCTCGGCTCGCTTTCGATCCACTCGAGGATCTCGCCCGCGAGGCGCCCGGCGATTGCCTCGTCATGCCCCGCCGTTTCGGGCGGGGCATCGGCTTTTCCCTTCACGTAGTCGCCGATCTTCGCGCGGTCGGCGTAAGCGTAGGCGATGCGCTCGAAGCGCTCGCGCGGGATGCCTTCGCCGATGGTGGCGTCGACGCCGACCTTCGCGCCGGTCGGCACCACCCCCGGCGGCGTGACCGCCAGGCTCGGGTCGAGCGGCTTCGCGCGCGCGCCGGGAATGACGATGACGTCGCGGTCGCCCTGCACGCGGGTGGCGATCGCCCACTCGACGTCGGTCGGGTCGAAGACGTCGATGTCGTCGTCCACCACCACCACGTGCTTGATGTCCTGCGCCGTCAGCGCGGCGAGCAGCGCGTTCTTGCCTTCGCCCGCCTGCTTCCGGATCGAGACGACGGCGTGCCAGAAGCCGCAGCCGCCGAGCGTCACGTTGATGTCCTTCACCTGCACGCCCGCGTTCCTGAGCGCGCGGCGGATCGCGGTGTAGCGCGTCGGCGCCGCGAGCCAGGTGTTCTCCCACGGCATGTGCAGCGCGTAGTAGATCGCGTCCTTGCGGCGCGTGACCGCCTTCACTCTCACCAGCGGATTCCAGTGGAGGCCTCCCATGAGGCGCGTGAACTCGCCGAAGCGGCCCTCCGGCTGGGTCCAGCCGGTCGGCAGGATCTCCGCCTCGAGCACGATCTCGGCGTCCGCGATGCACGGCAGGTCCATCGTCTCGCACCGGGCGAGCTCGACCGGCGCGCCGCGAATGCCGCCGGCGATCGCCATCTCGTCCACGCCCAGCGGCGCGCGGAAGCCCGAGCCCATGATCTCAAACGGGTGCGTGCCGATGGAAATCGAGATCGGGCAGGGCCGGCCCGCCTCGTACGCGCGCTGCGCGAAGAGCCGCATGTTGTTCGGCGTCACGATGTCGATGCCGGTGAGGTCCTTCTCCTTCACCATGAAGCGGTACATGCCGGAGTTGAACCCGTATTCGGGGTCCTTCGCGATCACCACCCCGGCGGTGATCATCGGGCCGCCGTCGTAGATCGAGGACATCGGAATCGGCAGGCGGAACAGGTCCAGCTTCCCGCCGGTCTCGATCACTTCCTTGTGGCGCGCGGTTTCCACGATCTTCGGCGGAATCGGGTGATCGATGCCCTGCTGCAGGCGGTGCTCGATTTCCGGGTAGCTGCTGCAACCCAGGGAGAGGATCGCGCGGTTGCGCGAGCGGATGATGCCGGAGACGACCGGCAGGCCGTAGCCGATCACGTCGTGGAAGAGGCGGGCGGTCTCCGCCTGGTCCACCAGCGTGGCGATGTGGCGGATGTCCACCGGCTGGCGGATGTCCGTCAGCTCCTTCTCGGCGCGCAGGCGGTCGAGGAACTGGCGGAAGTTCTCGTGCTTGACGTCGAGCTTCTCCATCTTCACGCGTGTCGTCTCCAAACCGATTCAGCCACAGAGGTCACAGTGCGGGCGGCTCCTTCATGCCCTGCCAGCGCTTGATGCGCTCGTGCTCGACGCCGAAGAGGTCGAGCACGCGCCCGACCGTGTGGTTGACGAGGTCGTCCACCGTCCTCGCATGGCTGTAGAAGGCGGGCACGGGCGGGAACACGACGCCGCCCATCTCGGTCACCTGCACCATGTTGCGCAGGTGCGCGAGGTTGAGCGGCGTCTCGCGCACGACGAGCACCAGGCGCCGGCGCTCCTTCAGGATCACGTCCGCCGCGCGCGAGACCAGGTTGTCGGAGAAGCCCAACGCTACGGCGGCGAGCGTTTTCATCGAGCACGGCGCGATCACCATGCCGTGGGTGATGAACGAGCCGCTCGAGATGGCAGCGCCGACGTCGCGCACGTTGTGCACGACGTCGGCGAGCTTCGCGAGGTCCTTGCGCGAGAGCTTTTGGTCGTACCAGGCGTTCAACGCACCAGCGTCGGAGACGATGAGGTGCGTTTCCCAGCCCCCAATGGCGCGCAGCGTCTCGAGAATGCGCACGCCGTAAATCGAGCCGGTGGCGCCGGTGATGGCGACGATCAGCTTCTTCCTCGAGCGGGATCGGCGGTCCGCGGTCGGCGTTTTCATGCGTTACCGGCTTCTTTCTTCCAGCGGAACAGGTAATTTTCGAGCGGTCTCAGCATTCCCATCTCGATCGTCGCCATCATGACCACCAGCGCGAGGGTCCAGGCGAACACCTGGTCGGTCTGGATGAGGTCCGCGGCCTGCCGCAGCCGGTATCCTACACCGCTCGAGGAGCCCAGTGTCTCGGCGACCAGGGACACGCGCCAGCCGAACCCGAACGCGAGCCGCGCGCCGGAGAAGAAATGGGGCAGGATCGTCGGCAGGTAGATCTTGGTCATGATCCGGGCCTGCGGCATGCGCAGGGTGCGCGCGAGCTCGATGAAATCGGCGTTGACGGTGCGCGTGCCCTGCCAGACGTTGGTGATGATGAGCGGCATGGCGGTCATGAACACGACGAAGATGGTGGTCGCGTTGGAGATGCCGAACCAGATGATCGCGAAGATCGCCCAGATCGCCGAGGAAATCGTGTTCATCGCCGGGATCACCGGCTCGAAGAACACGCCGAAGCGGCGGTTGGCGCCGAACAGGATGCCGAGCGGCAGGCCGACCAGCGCGGCGAACGCGAAGCCGGCGCTCACGCGCGCGAACGTGATGCCGAGGTTGGCCCACAGGTCGTTGTTGCCGGCGATGAGCCTGAGCGCCTCCCACACCCGGCCCGGTCCGGGCAGGACATAGTGCGGCGCCGTGAGCGCGGCTGCCCACCATACTGCAAGGATCGCCGCAACCAGGGCGAAGCGCTGCAGGAGCAGGTTGAGCCGGAACGCGCGCGCCGCGCGGGGCAACGACCTGTCGTCGGTGTATTCGCTCATGCGGTCGGCGGTGAGCGGTAACCGGCGGTTTTTACCGCTTCCTGCTTGCCGCTTGCGGTTTCATTTTGGCGAAGCCGTAAAGTACGTGCCGCGCCCGCTCGCGACCAGCGCGCCCTCCCGGTCGTAGAGCCAGGCCTCGGCGGTGGAGTACTGGCTGCCGATGCGCACGACGTGCGCCTTCGCGACGAGATCGCCCGGCAGCGCCGCCTTGTGGTAATCCACGCGGATATCTATGGTGGGCACCGGCCGCCCGAGCTGCGCCGCGATCGCATAATCGGCGGCGACGTCCACGATCGCGGCGAGGATGCCGCCGTGCGTATAGCGGCGTTCCGGGTTGACCACCCATTCCTCGCGCCACGCGGCCCTGATCTCGACGCCCTCGCCGTCGCTCTTCAGCACGGTGAAGTTGAGCCATTGGTTGAACGGCCCACGGGAGATCAGTTCTTGCAGCTTCTCGATGCCGATCACGGGTTCGCTCATTCGCGTGCTCCGGAAAACCCGGTGATCATCCCTGCTTCAGGCGCCGCAGGCGTGCCGCAATCTCTGGCCCGCCGCGTAATCGAAACAGAATCGTTCGTCCGTGCACCGAAGGAAGGACTGGATTCCCGCTGCCGCAGCGAGCAGCGGGCTCATGTCTGTTTTCGCAGCGCTCCGAACAGCCGCTGCTGTTCGACCAGACCTGAGGTCGTCCGCGGCGGCAGGCCGGCCGTCACAGCGTCCGAAAACAGATCCGCAATTGCGCGTCGGGTGTCCTCGTCCGTCATTGCCTCGAGTTCCCGCCGCCGGATGAGCGCGATCTCGCGCCCCGCGCGTTCCCAGGTGTCGGCCCATCGCCTCACGTCCGCGTCACTCACATGTGTATTTTACCGCTGTTCATCAGTCACGGGTTTCGAGGCGCCCTGCGCCACCCATTGCCGAAGGCGGTCGCGGTCCACCTTGTTGGTGCCGGACAGCGGAAAGCGGTCCACGAAGAACACGCGGCGCGGGTGCTGGTAGGCGGGTCCGTTCGCCAGCGCGTGGCGCTTGAGCTCGTCCTCGGTCACGGCGGCGCCCGCGCGCAGCACGACGAAGGCGTAGGGCACCTGGCCCTTCAACTCATGATCGAACGGGAGCACCAGCGCCTGGTGCACCGCGGGATGGCGCCCGAGCAGCGCTTCCACCTCGCCCGGAAAAATGTTTTCCCCACCGGACACGAACATGTCATCGGTGCGCCCGACGAAAAAATAGAATCCGTCGCGGTCGCGCCGGCAGACATCGCCGGTGTAATACCAGCCGTCGCGCAAGCGGTCGGCTGTCTCCGCGGGCAGGTTGTGGTAGCCGAGGAGGATGCCCGGATTGCGCACGGCCAGCTCCCCCTCGTCCGGGGTGGGTCCGCCGACGAGCTTCGCATCCGTGCCGGGGTAGGGCACGCCGAGCGCGCCGGCCGGGCGGGGCTTGCCCTCCGGGTGCGGGCCGAGCGGGACCGGTCCGCCTTCGGTCACCCCATAAACCACGAGCGGCTCGGCGCCGGGAAAATGCGCGCGCAGCTCGTTGACCAACTGGGGCGAGGAGGGTGCCGAGCCCATCATGATGGTGCGCACCGAAGCCGTATCGGTGCGCGCGAGACTGTCCTTGCGCGTGAGCACCATGGCCATCATGGTGGGGACGCCGGAGATGACCGTGCAGCGCCAGCGTCCGATCGCCTCGATATAGCGCTCGACTTCGAACTGCGGCAGCAGCGGCAGCATCACGCCGGCGGTGAGTCCCTGCTTGACCGCGTTGAGCGCGTTCTTGTGATAGAGCGGCGCGGCGATCAGGATCACGTCCTTCTCGGTCGTGCCGCGCGTGTGCGCGAGGATGCGCCGGCTCCAGTTCTGGCCGTAGTGGGTGAGCAGCACCCCTTTCGGCCGCCCGGTCGAGCCGGAGGTGTACGGCTGAATCGCGACGGAATCCGCCGCCGGCTCGAAGGCCTCGAACGGCCCCGGGTCCACGAAGCGCTCGAATTCTCCGCCGAACTCCACGGCGCGCAGCCCGGCCGGGACCAGGCGCTTGAGCTCGTGCTCGGCGAGCACCAGCCGCACGCCCGCGTCGTGCAGGATGTACGCGACGGCATCGGCGGCGAGCTTCACATTGACCGGCACCGGCACGACGCCCGCGCGCATCGCGCCGAGCAGCGCCATGACGAACTCCGCCCGGTTGAGCGAGAGAATCCCGATGCGGTCGCCGGGCGCGAGCCCCGCCCGGACGAGGCCGCGCGCGACGGCGTTGCACCCGCCGTCGAGCTCGCGAAAGCCGACCACGCGCGGACGGCGGGCCGCGCGCAGGTCCACGATTGCGGGCCGCTCCAGGTGCGCGTGCTCGGCGAAGAGCAGCCCGAGGTTGCCGGGATAGCCGCGCGGCTCTGGCCGTGGCACCGTCATCTTGCACTCAAGCGCAAAGCCACAAAGGCATTAGCCACGATTGTGCCGTTTTAAGTGGTCGTTACGGAGTGACGACCACTTTGCCGAAGACCTCCCGGCTCTCAATCAGCCGCAGCCCTTCCGCCGCGCGCTCGAGGGACAGCACCTGGTCAATCACCGGCTTCAGCTTCCCCAGCTCGATCAGGCCCATCAGCGCCTGCAGGTTGTCGTCGTAGAAGCTGTTCGAGCCGATGACCTGCAGCTCGAAGCTCCAGATGTAGCGCAGGTCCTCCTTCGGGTCGTAGCCGGCGGTCGCTCCGCACACCAGGATCTTGCCCCCGCGCTTCACGCAGCGCAGCGTCGGCCCCCAGGTATCGCCGCCGGTGAAATTGACGACGACGTCCACGCCGCCGTCATAGCTGCGGCGCTGCGGCTTGCCGTAACGCTCGATCGCCCACTTCGAGAAATCCGTTTCCCGGTAGTTGATCACGTGGTCGGCACCGAGCGCCTTCAGCCTTCCGATCTTGTCCGCGCTCGACGCGCAGGCGATCACCTCGGCACCCAGCATCTTGGCGAGCAGCACGCAGCCGGTGCCGACGCCGCCGCTCGCGCCCAGCACGATGACCTTGTCCCCGCTCCTGACCGTCTGGTGCGTGATGAGCATGCGATGCGCCGTGCCGTAGGCGACGGGCAGCGCCGCGGCTTCCTCGTAGGTCACGCTTTCGGGCATGCGGATCAGCTGGTGCTCCGCGACCAGGCACTTCTCCGCGAGCCCGCCGTGCATCATCTCCCCCATCAGGCCCTTTTCGCGGTTGAGTGGGTTGACCAGCACCCGGTCCCCTCTTTTCCACTTCGAGTCCACGCCGGCGCCCCTCTCCAGTATCTCCCAGGCCATGTCGAGGCCGATGATCATCGGCAGCGGCACCTTGATGCCGGACATGCCGCGCACGGTGAAGACATCGTGGTAGTTGAAGGAGGTTGCCCGCACCCGGATCACGACGTGGCCTTCGGTCGCCACGGGATCGGGGAAGTCCTTTACGAACTTCAGCTGCTCCAGGCCGCCGTGTTGCTGGAGAATGACTGCTTTCATCTTTTGCTCCGCTCTGTGGCTGATCCCGGCGTTCAGCGGACATCCGCGCCGAGCGCGAGGTTCATGACGAAGCTCGAGGTGAGTATCGCCGAGAGCACCATGTTGCGCGCCGCCTCGATCTGCTCGCGGGAGATGCGTTCCGCGGTGTCGCCGTCCCCGCGCGCGAGCGCCTTGATCAGGACCCGGCGCTCGCGCGCCATTTCCTGGGAGCGGTCGCGCAGGCCGAGCCCCAGGTGCAGGAGCCGCGTCATGTCGTCGAGCAACTGCTCGACCGCGTTGGCGAGGCGCACGTTGCCGGTCGCGCGCGCGATCGTGGCGTGGAAATCCTTGTGCGCCTCCAGGAAGCGCGCCGTGCTCTTCGCGTCCCCCGGCTGGTAGCCGGAGCGCGAGATTTCGTCGAGCGCGCGCAGCCGCTGGGCATCCACCTTGCCGGCCGCCATGCGCGCGGCCGCCGGCTCGAGCATGAGCCGCAGCTCGAATACGTCGTGGATGTCCTTCACCGTGATCTGCGCCACGCGGTAGCCGCGGCGCGGAATCGCGTACACCAGCCCGTCGTGGGCGAGGCGGTTCAGCGCCATCCTGACCGGGGCCTTGCCGAGCTTGTGCTGCGCGCACAGCCGCGTTTCGGAGATCTCGACGCCGGGCGCCAGCGCGCAACTGATGATGTCGTGCCGGATACGCTCGTACGCGCGGTCGGACAGCAGCGGCATGGCCCGGATGTCGGCGGACGGCCTGCCTGGAGGGGGGTGAACCATGGGCGGGGGAGGAATTTCGCTGAAATTCTAGGAAGCTGGCAGTGACATGTCAAAAACCCCGGCGCGGGCGGAGGACCATACTCTGGACACGGCGGGAACAGCCGCTCCGTTCGCTGCTAAGATTCGCCAATCCGGAGGCCGCGTCCCGGCTTGACTCCGCGCGTTCGCCCGGGTCGCCGTTCAACGCGCGGGACATCCCTGATCTGCGAAAGCCGCACTGCATGTTAGCCGCGCAATCCGCCTCGGCCTGGTTCGTCGTGCTGGTCGTCACCGCCGCGCACACGGCGGTCGCGATGTCGAACATCGTGCTCCCGACGATTGCCCCCAAGGTGGCGGAGTCGCTGGGCGTCAACCCGGTGCTGGCCGGCTACCAGGTGAGCCTGACCTTCGGCCTCATGGTCGTTGCCGGCGCGGCCACGCTGGGACTGCTGCTGGCGCGCCGGGTCAACCGGGAGGCGGCGCCGTGAGCGCCGACGCGAACCGGAGGCCGGGCCGGAGTCCCGGCATCGTCGCGGTCGTCGCGGCGACCACCACAGCGCAGGTCGTTGTGGTGATGGGATCCTCGGTCTTTCCGGTGATCGCACCCGAACTTGCGACCCGTTTCGGCGTCGAGGCGTCGCTGGTCGGCTACCAGGTGAGCCTGATCTACGGGATGGCGATGGCCACCTCGCCCCTGACGAGCAGCGTGGTGCTGCGCTGGGGCGCCTGTCGCGCCATGCAGATCGGTCTGATGGCGGGCACGCTGGCGATAGTGCTGGCGATGACGGCGAACCTCCCGGCGCTGATCGCTGCATCCGTGCTGCTGGGTTTCGCGATGAGCGTGATGCAGCCGGCTTCTGCCCATCTCCTGTTCCGCTTCAGTCCGCCGGAAAACCGCAACCTGATCTTCTCGCTCAAGCAGACCGGCGTTCCGATCGGCTGGGCCCTGATGGCGGCGGTTGCGCCGGCGGTGACGATTGCCTTTGGCTGGAAATGGGCGCTCGCGGTGGTGCTGTTGAGCGTGGCCGCGACGGCGCTCGTCATACAGCGCTGGCGCGAAGCGTGGGACGACGACAGGAGAACCGCGCCCACAGAGAGGCAGAGCCTGCTCGCCGGCCTCCGGCTGGTCTGGCACTATCCGGCGCTGCGCAGGCTGTCGCTCATGTCTCACTGCTATGCGTTCGTGCAACTGTCCGTCGCCACCTTTGCGGTGACGATGCTGGTCCAGGAAACGGGCTACAGCCTCATCGCCGCCGGCTTTCTGGTTTCGCTCATGTACACGATGGGCGTCCTCGGCCGGATCGTCTGGGGCTGGGTTGCCGACGTGACCGGCAACAGCCGGTTCGTGCTCGTGGCGCTCGGCCTGATCATGACGGCTTGCAGTATCCTGCTCGCCTTCGTATCCGCGGCCTGGCCGGGCTGGGCGGTGATCCTCCTTTTCGTGATTTTCGGCGCCACGGGGGTCGCGTGGAACGGGATATTCGTCGCCGAGACCGCGCGGTTCGCCCCGCGGGGCCAGGTCAGCACCGCGATCGGCGGGGCGATGGTCTGGAACTTCGGCGGCGTGCTGGCGGGCCCTGCTTTGTTCGCTACCGTGTACAAGCTGGTCGGCAGCTACGCCGCCACGTTCGGATTGCTGGCTGTCGTAAGTGCGTGCGGCCTCGCGTTCGTGGCGCGGGCCGCGGCGACGGAGAGGGCGGCGGAGCGCCGGCGGGAGATCTGACCGGGCGCACGATTCCGGCTGAAGGAGGAGAAATGGAATATCACAGATCGCCACCAAGTTCGCCAGCAGGATCGTCGCCGACGACCCCAATTCCGGCGGCGCCGGGCGCCGTGAGTCGCGCTTCATGGAGACGGAGATGCGCCCCGGCTCGCTGCGGATCGCACAGCAGCTCGAGGAGCACGCCCGGCGCAAGGGCATGAAGCTCGCGCATTTTGCGCTCGCCTGGGTGCTGAACAACGCGCTGGTCACCTCGGTGCTCGCCGGCCCGCGCACCTTCGGGCAGTGGCGCGACTACCTCGCGGCCCTTGAGCGCCGTCTCGACACGGAAGACGAGGCGCTGGTGGACCGCCTGGTGCCGCGCGGCCATTCCTCGACTCCCGGCTACACCGATCCCAAGTACCCCGTCACGGGACGGGTTCCCCGCACCGCATAAGGCGTCGGGGCTGCGATGGAAACCCTGGGAGTGTTGCAACTCGTGTTCGCCGGCCTGGTCGTCATGGTGGCGTTCGCGGTGCGCGGCACGACCGGCTTCGGCGGGCAGGCAATCGCAGTGCCGCTGCTCACCCTGATGCTGCCTCTGCCGACGGTGATCTCCGCGATCACCGCTCTCGTGGTCCTGTCGTCGCTCGCGCACTGGCTGCGGGACTGGCGCAGGATCGTGTGGCGCGAGATCGCGCGCCTGCTGCCCTTCACCCTGATCGGCGTCCTGACCGGCCTCTATGCGTTTCGCCTGGCCGACCCGCGCACGCTGACGAAGGCATTCGGGGCCTTTGTCATCCTCTACGCCGGTTTCGCGCTCGCCACCGCGGCGCGCGCGCTGCCGGTTCCCGAACGCCTGCGCGCGCCGCTCGGCATGGGCCTGAGCGCCGTGGCCGGAGCGGTGGGAACGGTGTTCGGCGGCGCCGCGGGCCCCCTTTACGTCATCTATCTCAACACGCTGCGCCTCGACAAGGACAGCTTCCGCGTGACGATCACCACCATCCTGCTGTTCCAGGCGCTGATGCGCGTCGCGGGCTACGCGCAGCTCGGCTTCTACGACCGGCCCGCACTGCTGCTGGCGCTGGCGGCCCTGCCGATGATGCTGATCGGCGCGCGCATCGGCGACCATCTGATCGGCCGCCTCAGTCAGCACGCGTTCAACGTGGGCGTCGGCCTGGTGCTGGTGGTGAGCGGCGTCGCGCTGCTGCTCAAATGACGCCCGGCGCGTGATGACTAGAGGAATATCACCGCGGGGAAGGTCGCAACCGCCAGCACCAGCACCAGCCATTCGAGGTTGTTGCGCTTGAGCCAGCCGGTGAAGTGCAGGATCAGGACGATGATCGCTATGGCGTAAAAGGCGTAGAAAGTCATCCACATTCCTCCCGAAAACTCCCCCCGGAGCGCCAGGAGTTTGTCGGACTTTGCCCCGCCAAACTCCTTCGGCAAAATCGCCTGCCAAAAAACGGCAAATCCAAGTCCGACAGGCTGTAGAATAAACCAATTTTGTGCGCGACAACAGATCATCATTCTCAAGGCTTGTTGCTTAGCACAATAGATCGGGACATGCGGTGCAGAAACCGGTCACGGCAGCCGGCGGCAAAGGATACCGGCGTCAATGAGCGTGATCCTCGCCCTCGACCAGGGCACCACCAGCTCGCGCGCCATCGTGTTCGACCATGCCGGCGGCATCAAGGCGGTGGCGCAGAGGGAGTTCGCCCAGATCTTCCCGCAGCCGGGATGGGTCGAGCACGATCCGGAAGAGATCTGGGCCACGCAGATCGCGGTTGCCCACGAGGCGATGGCGTGCGCGCGCGTCACGGCCCGGGACGTGGCCGCAATCGGCATCACCAACCAGCGCGAGACGACCATCGTCTGGGACCGCGCCACCGGGCAGCCGCTCTGCAACGCCATCGTCTGGCAGGACCGGCGCACCGCAGCGGCGTGCGACGCGCTCAAGACGCGCGGCCTGGAGGCCCGCGTCGCGGAAAAAACCGGGCTGGTGCTCGATGCCTATTTTTCCGGCACCAAGCTCGCCTGGATACTCGATAACGTGCCGGAGGCGCGTGCCAGGGCCGCCGCCGGCAGGCTTGCCTTCGGCACGGTGGACAGCTGGCTCATCTGGAAGCTCTCAGGGGGTGCCGTGCACGTGACCGACGCGAGCAACGCGTCGCGCACGCTGCTCTACAACCTCCATACCGGAGACTGGGACGGCGAACTGCTGGGGCTGCTCGGCATCCCGTACCGCGTGCTGCCCCGGGTGCGCGCTTCGAGCGGCGTGGCGGGCGAGACCGCAGCCGGGCTCTTCGCCGCGCACATCCCGATCGCCGGGATCGCCGGCGACCAGCAGGCGGCGCTGTTCGGGCAGCGCTGCGTTACGCCGGGCACGGTCAAGAACACCTACGGCACCGGTTGCTTCATGCTGATGCACACGGGAAAGCGGCCCGTGCCGTCGCGCAACAAGCTCCTGACGACCGCGGCGTGCCGCACCGGCGCCCGCCCCGAGTACGCCCTCGAGGGCAGCGTTTTTGTCGCCGGCGCGGTGGTGCAATGGCTGCGCGACGGGCTCGGCATCATCAAGACATCGGCCGAGGTCGAACGGCTCGCTGCAAGCGTTGCCGACAACGGCGGCGTGTACCTGGTGCCGGCCTTCACCGGCGCGGGCAGCCCGCACTGGGACCCGTACGCGCGCGGCGCGATCCTCGGCTTGACGCGCGGGTCGGCGGCGGGCCACATCGCGCGCGCGGCGCTGGAGGCGATCGCCTACCAGAGCGCCGACGTGCTGCACGCGATGGAAGCGGATTCCGGGATCAGGCTTGAAGAGCTGCGGGTTGACGGCGGCGCGGCGCGCAACGACATGCTGATGCAGTTTCAGGCCGACATCCTCGGCGTGCGGGTGGTGCGGCCGAAGGTGACCGAAACGACTGCGCTGGGTGCCGCCTATCTTGCCGGCCTCGCCGTCGGCTACTGGAAGGACGGACAGGAGATCGCCGCGCAGTGGCAGGCCGAGCGCCGGTTCGAGCCCGGGATGGACCGAGGGCAGGCCGGTGCGCTGATGAACCGCTGGCGCAAAGCGGTGGAGCGGGCGAAAAATTGGGCGGAGCAATAAGGTCAAGGAGGGGAGGGCGTGGCGCGGATAGGCGTGATCGGCGGTGGCGCTTTCGGCACGGCGATGGCGTGCGTCGTGCGCCGCTCGGGCCACGACACCGTGATCTGGGCGCGCGAGCCCGAGGTCGTTGCCGCGATCAACAGGGACTCGGCAAATCCGGTGTTCCTGCCGGGCATCCGGCTGGTGCCGGGCATCGTCGCCACGAACGATCTTGCCGTGGCCGCGGCGGGGGCCGATTTCCTGCTGCTTGCGCCGCCGGCCCAGCATATGCGCGGCGTCACGTCACAGCTGCGCCCGTTCCTGAAGCAGGGCACGCCGGTCGTGACCTGCTCGAAGGGCATCGAGCGCAGGACCTGTGCGCTCATGTCGCAGGTCATCGCCGAGACGCTGCCCGGGGCGCCTGTGGCAGTCCTGTCCGGCCCCTCGTTCGCGCACGACATCGCGGTGGACCGGCCGGCCGGCGTCACCCTGGCCTGTGCCGACCCCGCCCTCGGCGGGCGGCTCGCACGCGCCATCGGGACGCCGCGCTTCCGCACCTATCTCTCGGACGATATCGTGGGCGTTCACGTCGGGGGCGTGCTGAAGAACGTGCTCGCCATTGCGTGCGGTGTCGCGATGGGCAGGAAGCTGGGCGAAAGCGCGCGCGCGACGCTCTTCGCGCGTGGCCTGGCCGAGATGGCGCGCCTCGGCATTGCCATGGGCGGCCGGCTCGAAACATTCATGGGGCTGTCGGGGGCGGGCGACCTGAGCTTGAGCTGCAACAGCCCGAGCTCCCGCAACACGTCGCTCGGGATGGCGGTTGGCGAAGGCCGCAAGCTGCATGATATCCTGCGCGAGCGCGTGACCGTGCAGGAGGGCGTTCATTCCGCCGAATCGGTGTCGGTTCTGGCGCAGCGTTATGATGTGGACATGCCGATCGCGGCGGCCGTGGACCAGGTGCTGAACCACGGCGCCGCCCTGGACGATGCCATTGCGCGATTGCTCGCGCATCCGTACCATTTTGACCGCGTTACGGGACCATGACAGGGGGCGGCGGGACCTTGATCTGCGTCAAGCCGCGGGTGGCTGTTTAGGGCAGGATCAGCACGTGGGCCAACCGGCCCGAAATCGGGAGGATGTCATGATACGAATCAGCAAGTTGCTCGGAGTAATGCTGGGCGCGTTGCTCGTTGCAGGCAATCCCGCGGCGGCGCAGCCCATCGAGGACGAGCTGGTGCTCGTTACCCCGGTCGCGAAGACCCTGACTGATCCGACGCTCGCCGAATTTGCCAAGTTCGCCAGGGAAAAATGGAACGTCACGGTCAAAACCGCGGCGCTCGCGGCCGGCACGCCGGTCGCCTACGGCCGCATCGTGGAATGGAAGGGCCGGCCCGAGGCCGACATCTTCTGGGGCGGAGAAAGCGCGCTGTTCGACAAGCTCGCCGAGCAGAAGCTCCTGGCGAGGCTCGACCTGCCGAAGTCCGTCGTGGACGCGATCCCGGCGAGCATCGGCAAGCCGAAGCCCATTCCCCTCAAGGATCCCAGGGGCTTCTGGATCGGCACGGTGCTCGAGCCCTACGGCCTGGTGTATCACCCGAAGGTGCTCGCGCGCCTCGGCGTGCAGCCGCCCAGGGACTGGGACGATCTGCTCGATCCGAAGCTGAAGGGCAACGTCGCGCAGAGCGCGCCGACGCGCTCCTCCAGCAGCCACGCGACCTACGAGGTGATCCTGCAGCGCGACGGCGATGCCAAGGGGTGGGAGTGGCTCAGACGGCTGGCGGCCAATACCGGCATCTTCGCCGCGCGCAGCCGCGACGTGCCTTCGGTCGTGGCCAGAGGCGAGTTCGCGGCGGGCTTCGCGGTGCCAAGCTACATGGCGTTCGAGGACCGCCTGGCCGGCTTCGACATCAAGTTCGTGGCGCCGAAGACGGCCTGGATCACCCCCGAGCCGATTGCGGTTCTCGCGGGCGCCAAGCACCCCAGGGCGGCGCAGGCCTTTATCGAGTTCCTGCTCTCCGAGCGCGGACAGAAGGTCGCCATGGAGCGGGGCGTCTTCCCGATCACGCCGAAGTACCGGGTGCAGGGCGCCCCCGGATCCCGTGCGGAAATGGCGGTCGAGTTCACCGGGGGGCTGCGCTCGTATTTCGACATCGAAGTGAACAACATTTACGACGACGGGATCGCGCAGAAGCGCTACGCGGAAGTCAATTCGCAATTCCGCAGTGCTATCGAGTCGGTCTGGGAAGAGCTGAAGAAGAAATACTGATCTCGCCCGGCTGCCGGCGGCCCGGGCGCGAGCCATGCGCATCGCGGTTCAGGATCTCACCAAGCGCTTCGGGCCGCTGGAAGTGGTCAGCCGGGTGAGCTTTTCCATCCGGGAAGGAGAGCTGTTCACCCTGCTCGGGCCTTCGGGCTGCGGCAAGACCACGCTGCTGCGGCTGATCGCGGGCTTCTACGTCCCCGACGCAGGGGAGATCCGGTTCGACGGGCGCGTGGTCAACGGGGTGCCGCCGAACGAGCGCGGCGCCGGCATGGTGTTCCAGAACTACGCGCTGTGGCCGCACATGACGGTGTTCGACAACGTCGCCTATGGCCTGAAGCTGCGGAAGATCGGCCGCGCTGAAATCGCCGCCCGGGTGCGCGGCGTGCTGGAGAAGGTCAAGCTCACCGGGCTCGAGGAGCGCTACCCGGGGCAGCTCTCGGGCGGCCAGCAGCAGCGCGTGGCGCTCGCGCGCGCGCTGGTGCTCAATCCGCAGATTCTGCTGCTCGACGAGCCGCTCTCCAACCTCGACGCCAAGATCCGCGTGCAGGTGCGCGCCGAGATCAGGAAGCTGCAGAAGGAGCTGGGCATCACCACCCTGTACGTGACGCACGACCAGGAAGAGGCGCTGACGCTCTCGGACAGCATCGCGGTCTTCAACCAGGGCAGGGTGTTGCAGGTCGGGGCGCCCAAGGAGCTGTACGAACGGCCCGCGAACCGCTTCGTGGCCGATTTTATCGGCATCAACAACCTCATTGACGGCACGGTGCGCTCGCTCGACGCGCCGCAGCGGCGCCTCCACGTCGAGACGGCCCTCGGCCCGATGTCGGCGCTGCTCGACGAGCGGCTGCGCGAGGGCGAGCGCTGCGTGCTGTGCGTGCGGCCCGAAAACGCGAGCGTTGCCGGCCAGGCGGGCCGCGAGAGCAACCGGGTGAGGGGCAAGGTCAGCTTCGCCGCCTACCTCGGCAACATCCTGCGCTACGACGTGGACCTCGGCACGGGCGTCGTTTTCAAGGCGGACGTGCGCGATCCCTGGCACCACGAGCTGCTGCCGCCGGGCACCGCGGTCGAAGTGAGCTTTCCCGTGAGCAGCACCCTGGCGATCCCGGCCCGGTCATGAGGCTGCCGCGGGTTCCGGCTGCGGGCATCGGCTTCGCCCTCATCTGGGCGTTCCTGGCCGTCTTCGTGCTGTTTCCGCTCACGCGCATCTTCTACGACGCGTTCACCGACGAGGCGGGGCTGTTCACGCTGGTCAACTTCCAGGAGTTCTTCACCGACCGCTTCTACCTGCGCTCGCTGCTGAATTCGCTGGCGCTCGGCGTGGCGACGGTGTTCACCACCTCGGTGATCGGCTTCGCGGTCGCGTTCCTGCTGGTGCGCTACGAGTTCCCCTACCGCAATCTCTTCACCTACCTCACGATGCTGCCGCTGATCCTGCCGCCGCTGGTGGGCGTGCTCGGCTTCGTCTTCATTCTCGGCCGCGCCGGTACCGTGAACGTGCTCCTCATGGACTGGTTCGGCCTGTCGCAGCCGGTCAACTTCATGTACGGGATGCAGGGCGTGCTGCTGGTCGAGACGATGCACCTGTTCCCCATGATCACGCTCAGCGTGCTGGACGCGCTCGCCAAGGTGGACCCGTCGCTGGAGGAAGCCGCGCAAGGCATGGGCGCGAAGGGCTGGCGCAGGTTCCGGGACATCACGCTGCCGCTGACCACGCCCGGCTACGTTTCGGGCGCGCTGCTCGTGTTCATCTGGACGTTCGCCGATTTCATCACGCCGCTCGTGGTCGGCGTGCAGGACCTGCTCGCAGCGCAGGCCTACCTCAACATCGTGCAGTTCGTGGACCGGCGCATCTTCCGCATGGGAATCGTGATCTCGGCGCTGCTCGTCGTCTTCGCGATCGTGTTCGTGCTGGTCGCGCGCCAGTACGTCGCGATCAAGGACTACAGCTCGCTCTCCTACTCGAGGGTCGAGCGCCGGCGCCTCGGGCCGGCCGCGCGCCGGCTGGCCGTCGGGTTCCTCGGCTTGCTCATGCTGTTTTCATTCATCCCGCAGGCCGGCGTCGTGCTCGCCGCCATAGGCAGAGGCTGGGCGCTCACGCCGTTTCCGGTCGAGTACACGCTCGAGTTCTTCGAGCAGGTGAGCATCGAGACGCCGAAGTTCATCGTCAATTCGTTTCTGTTCTCGGGGCTCGCCGTCGTCCTGTGCCTCGTCATCGGCGTGCCCATGGCGTGGATCATGGGCCGCACCCGCGCGCCTGGACGCGGCTCGATGGACGCGCTCACCACGCTGATCCTCGCCATCCCTGGAACGGCGATCGGCATCGCCTATATCCGCGCTTTCAACTACCCGCTGCCGTTCATAGACATCCCGCTCACCAGCCTGTGGATCATCCTGCCGCTGGTGCTCGCGGTGCGCCGGCTGCCGTACACCGTGCGCGGCAGCTACTCGTCGCTGCTGCTCGTGCACCGCTCGATGGAGGAGGCGGCGCAGAACGTGGGCGCCACCGGCCTGCGCACGTTCCGGGACATCACCGTGCCCCTGGTGTGGAAGGGAATCCTGGTCGGAGGGCTGTTTTCGTTCATCACCTCGATCCAGGAAGCCTCGGCCACGATCTTCCTCACGCTGGGCGGCTGGGAGATGATCCCGTTCGGCATCTTCACCTTCTACATCGCGGGCTCGCAAAGCCAGGCGGCCGCCCTCGGCGTGATCCTGATCGCGGTGTGCGCGCTGAGCCTGTTCGCGGTCAACCGTATGGCCGGGACGAAGGTGGGAGGGCTCTTCGGCTGACGGCGCCCGCCATCAAGCCGGAA
The DNA here is from genome assembly GCA_027310225.1 of bacterium. Classification (GTDB taxonomy): domain Bacteria; phylum Pseudomonadota; class Gammaproteobacteria; order Burkholderiales; family SG8-41; genus SG8-41. The sequence continues at coordinate 26,902 of DAIDBG010000172.1, forward strand.
GCCGGGGAAAGCCCGTCGCGCAAATGACCTTGCCAACCCGCTGATTCCCGGACTAGCCTTGCAATCTCCCTGCAGGGGGGCGGGATGGCGAAGATCGCGGTTTTCAACCAGAAAGGCGGCGTGGGGAAAACGACAACCACGCTCAACCTCGTTGCGCTGCTTGCCCGACGCGGCGCCGACCCGCTCGTCATTGATCTCGATCCCCAGGCGCACCTCACCGCGATTTGCGGGGCGGCCGTCACGGCTCCGGAGCGCAGCCTCTACGGATTCTATTGCAATGGGGTGTCGTTGAGCGGGCTGATCAAGTTCGCCAGGGGGGGGTGGAAGGTCATCCCCGCCCACCTCGACCTGTCCAAGGTGGATACCCAGTTTGGCAAGGGGCCGAACGTGGTCAACCGCCTGAACGCCGGCATCCTCAAGGAAAACCTCAACACCGACCGCCCGATCCTGATGGACGCGTGCCCGATGCTCGGCGTGCTGTCGCTCAACGGCATCTTCGCGGCGGACCGCGTGCTGGTGCCGATCTCCGCCGATTATCTGGCGGTCAAGGGCGCCGTACAGATGGAGCGGACGCTGCGTGCGCTCGAGCACGTCCTGAAAAAACGGGTCGAGCGGCGCTACGTCGTCACGCGCTTCGACGCGCGGCGCAGGATGTCGTGGGACATTGACCGGCAGCTGCGGGAGCGCTTCGGCGCGGAAGTATGCGAGGGGCGCATCGCGGAGAACGTGAGCGTCGCGGAAAGCCCGTCCTTCAGCCGCGACGTCTTCGAGCATGCCCCGGGCAGCCGCGGCGCCCGGGATTACTCGGCGTTGCTGGAAGAGCTGGAGGCTTCCGGATTTTTCCGTTAAGCGGCGAGCGGCGAGGCGATCGAGAGAAGCGACGCCACGTATCGCAGGTGGGGCCCCGATCCGGCCGGGGCTCAAGGCTCGCCGCTTCCCTGCTTGCTGATGAGCGAGATCACGCTCTCGAGGTCGAGGCCTTCGCCCTTGAGGTGGGGGGAGACCTCGTGGCACTCGAGCACCTCGCAATGATGATAGACCTGCCGGATCTTGTCCTCGGCCTCGGCGCGGTCGCGCGCGTGCACCTGGAGGTTCTCCACCACGCTGCCGCCGCGGGTGCGTATCCTGAAGCCGTACTTGTTCATCGAGGAATCAGGGCAGCTTCACTGCCCTGATTCCTGAATGATACAGTCTTATTCGGCGGGTCGGTTGGGAGTCGCCGCGAGCCCGGTGCTCCACGGAACTCGCTTCAAGACTGGGCGGAGGCTTTCATTCAGGAATTGCGCCGCTACGTTTCGTCGCGGCGGAATTCCTTCTGGTAGCGCTTGAATTTCTGCACGTAGTGATCGGCGAAGGAGTTGATGTTCCTGATCTCCTCGGGGGAGAGCTGCCGCACCACCTTGCCGGGCGAGCCGATCACGAGCGAGCCGTCCGGGATTTCCTTGCCCTCGCCGATCAGGGAATTCGCACCCACCAGGCAATTCCTGCCGACCTTCGCGCCGTTGAGGATCACGCTCTTGATGCCGATCAGGCAGCCCTCGCCGACGGTGCAGCCGTGCAGCATCGCCATGTGGCCGACGCTCACGCCTTTGCCGAGCGTCACCGGAAAGCCCGGGTCCACGTGCACCACGCACCCGTCCTGCAGCTGCGAATTTTCGCCGATGGTGATGACGTCGTTGTCGCCGCGCACGACGCAATTGAACCAGACGCTGGCGTTGTTCTCCAGCACCACCGAGCCGATCACGGTGGCGTTGTGGGCGATGTAGTAATCGCCCTTGCAGACGACGCGGCGGTCTTCGAAGGCGTATTTCATGAATTGAACCGCCGAGGCGCCGAGGACGCGGAGAATTTCAGGATGCCCATCCCGCCCGCGGCTGTTTGGACAAGGCGGGGGTTCGGCGCATTTTGACCGGTTCTCTCTGCGTCTCTGCGGTTCATTTTCCGCTCAGAGCAGCGGGACGATCAGCAACGCAACGATATTGATGATCTTGATGAGCGGGTTGACCGCGGGGCCGGCGGTGTCCTTGTAGGGATCGCCCACGGTGTCCCCGGTCACCGCGGCCTTGTGCGCGTCGGAGCCCTTGCCGCCGTGGTTGCCGTCCTCGATGTACTTCTTGGCGTTGTCCCACGCGCCGCCGCCGGTCGTCATCGAGATCGCGACAAAGAGGCCGGTCACGATGGTACCGACCAGCACGCCGCCCAGTGCTTTCACGCCGGCGCCGGGTCCCATCAGCCAGTTCATCCCCAGCGCCACCACGATCGGCACCAGCACCGGCAGCAGCGAGGGAACCATCATTTCCTTGATCGCGGCGCGCGTGAGCATGTCCACCGCGCGCGAGTAATCGGGCTTGGCTTTGCCTTCCATGATGCCCTTGATCTCCTTGAACTGCCGCCGCACCTCCACCACGACGGAGCCCGCGGCGCGGCCGACCGCTTCCATGGCCATGGCGCCGAAGAGGTAGGGCACGAGCCCGCCGATGAAGAGCCCGATCACCACCGCCGGGTCCGAGAGATCGAAACTCGCCGTCTTGCCCGCCGCTTCCAGCGCGTGCGTGTAGTCGGCGAACAGCACCAGCGCAGCGAGTCCCGCCGAGCCGATGGCGTAGCCCTTGGTCACCGCCTTGGTAGTGTTGCCGACCGCGTCCAGCGGATCGGTGATGGCGCGCACTTCCTTCGGCAGTTTCGACATCTCGGCGATGCCACCGGCGTTGTCGGTGATCGGGCCGTAGGCGTCGAGCGCGACGATGATCCCCGTCATCGAGAGCATCGCCGTCGCGGCGATCGCCAGCCCGTAGAGCCCGGCCATCTGGTACGCCGCGTAGATGCTCGCGCTCACGGCAATCACCGGCCATGCGGTTGCCTTCATTGACACGCCCAGACCGGCGATGATGTTGGTCGCGTGGCCCGTGGTCGAGGCGGCGGCGATATGGCGCACCGGCGCGAAATCGGTGCCGGTGTAGTACTCGGTGATCACCACCAGGAGCGCCGTGAGGACGAGGCCCACCAGCGCGGCGCCCAGCAGCTTGAGGGGCGCAAGCTCGGGATACTGTTCCTGGATGCCGCCCATCATCCAGTAGGTGACGAAGACGAAGCCGATCGCCGCGATTGCGCCCGATACGATCACGCCTTTGTAG
>DAIDBG010000195.1 GCA_027310225.1 bacterium
ACAGGATCGAGGTCCAGGCCCCGGCGTAGGTGCCGGAAACGTACATCGCGGTGAGCAGGATGATGGCGGGAGTCACCTCCATGCTGTAGGTGAACGGCAGCGCCAGCACCACGCCCATTACCAGCGTGAGCCCCGGCAGCACTGCGACCAGCAGGCCCACAATGATTCCGATCACCAGGACGAGGAAATTGAGCGGCTGGAAAACATGGAGGAAGCCGACGCCGAGATTTTGCAGCACGCCTTCCATTTAGCAGCCTGTCGGATCGCACGTCATGGCTGCAACCGTGGCACGCCTTGCCCGCTCTTGCTTTCGCATATGTTCCATGTCCTTCATTCGGGAATTTGTCGGGACGAAGCCCGGCAAATTCCTTAACGGATGCCCATGAGCTGCATCAAAAGGAATGTGACCCGGGAGAACGGCTCCACGCCGATCGGCAGCGAGACATAGACCAGCTTCATGAAGATGAACATCAGGATGAGCGCGCCCACGAGGCTCACCGCCGCGATCGCGCCCCGGCGCCGGTAGCCGCCGAGCACCAGGAACGCGGCGAGATAGACGACGGTGGCGAGGAAGAAACCGAGCTTCTGCACGGCCGCGACGTAGAGCAGCGTTGCACCCATGCCGGCGAGGAGCAGCCATGGGTGGCTCTCGATCGGCGCACCGGCCGGCCCGACGCCGGCAGATTTCCCGGCGGAATCCTCGACCGTGTCCTCCAGCACGTCACCGGCGTCATGCGCCCGCCCGCCGGACACGATGATCCTGATGATCTCGTAGGCGCATACCGCGATCACCAGCGCAAGGATGGCCTTCGGCCAGAAATCGGGACCGAGCGTCCCGGCACGGGCCTGGTACTGGAAATTCGCCGCTACGTAGTAGAGATAGCCCGCTCCCGCGCCGACGAGCGCGTAGGGGAGCGCTGTGGTGAAACGCGCGCTGCCGGTCATGTGAAGCTCTGCGGGTGAACCTGCATGAATGCAAAGGCGGCGCCGCTGTTATGCCGCGCCGCCTTCGCCGTCGTTTCAATGCGGTTTACTTCTTGGGCGCATACTTCTTCATGGTCTCGAATTCCTTCTTCATGAAGGCGACCGCGCCGGCAGCCGGAATGAAGCTCTTCTCGTCCGCGTACTGATCCTTGAGGTAGGCCTTGTACTCGTCGCTCACGGCGACCGTGGCGAGGGCGTCGGAAATCAGCTTCACCCGCTGCGGGTCGGTGCCCTGTTTCAGGACCACCGCGCGGAACTGGTTGATCACGATGTCGTTGCCGAGTTCCTTGCCGGTCGGCACGTCGCTGAACGCCGGGAAGCGCGCGTCGGCGAAAATGATGACCGGCCGCATCTGTTTTCCCTCGAGGAAGCTCTTCACGTCGCCCAGCTGCTCGTAGAGCAGGTCGGCGTTGCCGCCGAGAATCGCGGTGTAACGCTCGGCGGGCTTGGGAAACGGCACTGAAGTGAGCTTCAGGCCCTTGCCATTGAAGAAAATCACGTGCAGGTCGTCGGCGCTGCCGAAGCCGGTCACCCCGACCTTGAGCGGGCGCTTTTTCGCTTCCGCCTCCACGTCCTTCCAGGTCCTGAGCGGGCTGTTTTCCGCGACAAAGAACGCGGAGGGCTGGCGGATCATGATCGCCGCCGGCACGATGTCCCCGATTTTCCACCTGGTCGCCGGATCCATCTGCAGCGCAAGCGTGTCGGCGATGAACACCGAGATCGAATAGCCGTCCGCGGGCGAGGTGAGCATCTTGTTCAGGCCGGTCTGCCCCGTTGCGCCCGCGACGTTGATCACGGGCAGCGACACCTTGAGCGTTTTTTCCATGAGCGGCGCCGCTTTGCGCGCCAGCTGGTCGGCGCCGCCGCCCGGCCCCCACGGAACGATGAATTCGATCGGGCGCGATGGATATTTGTCCTGCGCCGCGGCGGGCGGGACCGCGCCCGCGAGCAGCATCCCTCCCATTGCCGGCAACAGCAGCTTCCTCAGACCGGGTATCGTGCGATTCATCGTCGTCTCCTCCTTTTTATGTCGCCGGCGGCGAACGCGGACGGCAGGTCGTTGTTGCCGCACGCTACACCGCGGGGCGTTCCTGATGCCGCGGCGCGCCGTCACGAGCCGTTTAGGTTAATCAAACCGCGACTGGAATGCAAACGCTTTCAGGGGGGGCTGGCGCGGGCATGCCGTGATGCGATGCCGCACAAAAAATTCCGCGATCCCGGCGCGGCGCGCGCCCGTGCGTGATGCGCCCGCGCGGACGACGTACGCGCTGGAAAAATGTTAGACTTCGACGCAAAACAACGACAGCCCATTATATGAAATGGACGATAAGAAACACGTCAACTATCAGGGAAGGCTGGTCTTTGTCGGGTTTGGCTCAGTAGGTCAGGGCGCCTTGCCGCTCATCCTGCGGCACATTGGCATGCCGCGGGACCGCATCTCCATCATTACTGCCGATGATCGGGGCCGCGAGGAAGCCGGGCACTACGGCATCAAATTCATCGTCAACCCGCTCACGCGCGAGAACCACGTGAAGGAGCTCGAGCCGATGCTCGGCAAGGGCGATTTCATGCTCAACCTGTCGGTTGATGTCTCGAGCGCCGCTCTCATCGAGTACTGCCTGCAGCGCGGGGTGATGTACCTCGACACCTGCATCGAGCCGTGGCACGGCATGTACACCGACGGCTCACTGCCGCCCACCAGGCGCTCGAACTACGGCTTGCGCGAGGATGTGTTTGAATTGCGCAGGAAATACCCGGCCGGGCCCACCATCATCCCGACGCACGGGGCAAACCCCGGCCTGGTCTCGCACTGGGTGAAGCAGGGGCTGGTGAACATCGCGCGCGATGTCTGGGGCGACGTGAAGATCCCGGGGACGAGAGAAGAATGGGCGCATCTCGCGATGAAGCTCGGCGTCAAGGTGATCCACTGCGCCGAGCGCGACACGCAGGTCGCCGACCCGCGCAAGCAGCGCTTCGAGTTCTGCAACACCTGGTCGGTGGACGGCTTCGTGAGCGAAGGGCGGCAACCTTCCGAGCTCGGCTGGGGCACGCACGAGAAGCATTTCCCGCCCGACGGCCACCGCCACGGCTACGGTTGCGACGCGGCGATCTACCTCGGCCGCCCGGGAATGTCGGTGCGCGTGCGCTCGTGGACGCCGACCGAGGGATCGTACCAGGGTTTCATGATCACGCATGGCGAGGCGATCTCGATCTCGGACTACTTCACCGTGCGCGAAAACGGGAAAGCGATCTACCGGCCGACCTGCCACTACGCCTACCACCCGTGCGACGACGCGGTGCTGTCGAACCACGAGATCGCCGGCAAGAACTGGGTCCTGCAGCCCAAATGGCGCATCCTGATGGACGAGATCTTCGACGGCGTGGACGAACTGGGGGCGCTGCTCATGGGCCATCCCCGGAATGCCTATTGGTACGGCTCGCAGCTCTCGATCCGTGAGGCGCGCAAGCTCGCGCCGTACAACAACGCGACGAGCCTCCAGGTCGCGGCCGGCGTGCTGGGCGCGGTGGTGTGGGCGATCGAGAACCCGGCGGCCGGCATCATTGATCCCGACGATGTTGACTACCGGCGCGTGCTCGACATTGCCGCTCCCTATCTCGGCAACGTGGTCGGCGTCTATTCCGACTGGACGCCGCTGAAGGACCGCGGGTGGCTGTTCCCGGAGGACGTGGACGAGACGGATCCGTGGCAGTTCAAGAATTTCCGCGTCGTCTGAAGCGAAAATTTGACCGGATAGCCTTATCGTGTCCGGATCGCGCAGCGATCCGGACTTGACCACCCGATATTGTTGGGAGCAAGCTCAAGAACCTGCCCTGCTCAAACGGAAGGAGATTGACTCATGAGCGAAAATTGTCATGTTGAACCCGTCAATAAAGACGCCAGCGCGGAAGAGCTTCAGGAGATCGAGGTGGTTTTGCTGTCCGTATCGGGCATGGGCTGCCAGAATTGTGCCGCCCGTGTGCGCAACAGCCTGGTGTCCCTGAAGGGCGTGGTGGAGGCCCGGGTGGATCACACAATGGGCATGGCGCAAGTCGCTTACAACCCCACTCTGGCTTCGGCGGATGACCTGATCGCCGCCGTTGCCCTTGCTGGCGGTGATGGCCGCCATGAATACGGCGCAGAACTGGCAGCGCGCCGATAAATTCTCCATTTCCGGGATGATCGCTGTCATCTTTGAGGTCGTTCCCGCGCGCGGCCGGAAGCAGGAGTATCTCGATCTCGCTGCGAGCCTGCGGCCCGCGCTCGAGAAGATGGACGGGTTTATCTCGATCGAGCGGTTTGCGAGTCTCGCTGACGAGGGCAGGATACTTTCGCTGTCGTTCTGGCGCGACGAGGAAGCGGTGAAGCGGTGGCGGCAGTACGAGGGGCATCGCGCTGCGCAGGCGAAAGGCAGGGGCGGCATCTTCGCCGACTACCGGCTGCGCGTTGCCAGCGTCATCCGCGACTACGGCATGAGCGAGCGGGAGCAGGCGCCGGCCGACAGTCGGGCAATACATGATTCGAAGGCCGGGAGTTTGTCGGGCTTAGGGCCGACAACCTCCTGATGAAATCTGAATTACTGGTGTTCGCGTTCAAGGCGCTCCCCGGGGTGTTTTTCAACAGCCTGTCAACGTGACCTGACGCCTCGGCTGATTTCTGAATCCTGACTGCCACGATCTCGCAACGCCCTCGGCATGGGTCGTCCGCTGGGCAGAGCGCGTGCCCGCCGGCGGGCGGGTGCTCGATGTCGCCTGCGGCAGCGGACGGCACGCCCGCTTCTTCGCGGCGCGCGGCCACCCGGTGGAGGCGGTGGACCGCGATGCGGCCGTGCTGGCCGCGCTGGCGGGCATTCCGGACGTCACTGCCCGCTGCGCCGACCTCGAGGGCGGGCCGTGGCCGTACGGCAGGCAGCAATTCGCCGGCATCGTGGTGGCCAACTACCTCCACCGGCCTTTGTTTCCCCGCCTGCTGGCGGGGCTCGAGCCGGGTGGGGCCCTCATTTATGAGACTTTCGCGGCGGGCACCGAGCGCTACGGGCGCCCTTCTAACCCCGATTTCCTGCTGAAACCCGGCGAGCTGCTCGAAGTGGTGCGGGGACGGTTGCGGGTCGTGGCCTACGAGGACCTGTTCGTTTCCGACCCCCGGCCGGCGATGGTCCAGCGCATCTGCGCGGTCAGTACCTCCGTATCGGTTTAGAGTCCATCGCAGGACCGCAACCCCGTCACGATGGTGATTCGATCACCGGGCGCGGTGCTCGACAATCGCGGGTGCTGTCGCAATCCGGCAACACACGGCGCTCAAAATCGGCGCGTTCTGGAACCATTCAACCATTTTCCGCGTCACTTCGTTATAGAGTAGAAACATGGACTCGACGACCAACGAACCGGCGTTTGGCAACCCGGCCGAGTACGGGCCGGAAGTCCTGTGCGCAAGCTGGAACCCGCTGGTCAATGCGCTTGCCGAACCGGTAGGCGCCGCCCGCGGGCTCATCGCCGAGCTCAAGGCGGTGGACGTCGAGGCCTTCCTCGCCCGCTTTTATCGCTGCCAGCAGGGCTGATCCCGTTTCAAACTTGGGGCCCCATGTCCGGACGCCTCGCGCGCCCCGACGGCTCAAGGCGGGAGGATCGGCTCGGTCCGGTTTGGCAGCGGGAACGGGACCGACCGGCATCCGGGCACGATGCTGTGCGGTCGGTGCGGGTAGTCCGCCTGCCGATCCTTCACGCCGCCGTCACGACACAACGCTCTACGGGACGTGCCGAATCAGGTAAAATGGCACACGAACCGGCATCCGTGCCTGTTTTGGATGGAAAATCTCGCAGATGGCACCGTTGCAGGGCAGTCTGGTCGCAATCGTTACTCCGATGCAGGACGACGGCGCGCTCGACCTCGACGCCTTCCGCCGGCTCATTGACTGGCACATCCAGGAAGGAACCGAGGGGATCGTGGTGGTCGGCACCACGGGCGAGTCGCCGACGGTGGACTTCGATGAGCACCGGCTGCTGATCAAGACCGCAGTGGACCACGCCGCGAAGCGCATCCCGGTCATCGCCGGCACCGGCGCGAATTCCACAGCCGAGGCGATCGAGCTTGCCGCCTTTGCCGGCGAAGCGGGCGCCGACCTGAGTCTTTCCGTGGTGCCGTATTACAACAAGCCGGGCCAGGAAGGCCTCTACCGCCATTTCAAGACGATCGCCGAGGCGGTGGAGCTGCCGATGATCCTCTACAACGTGCCCGGACGCACGGTGGCCGATCTGCAGAACGAAACGGTGCTGAGGCTCGCCCAGATTCCCAACATCGTGGGCATCAAGGACGCTACGGCGAACCTGGAGCGTGGCTCCGATCTCCTGCGGCGCAAGCCGCGCGATTTCCGGGTTTACAGCGGGGATGACGCGACGGGGCTCGCGCTGATGCTGCTCGGCGGCCACGGCGTGATCTCGGTCACCGCCAATGTTGCGCCACGACTGATGCGCGAGATGTGCGCGGCCGCGCTCGCCGGCGACGCCGCGCGCGCGCGCGAGCTCAACAACCGCCTGCTGCCGCTGCACCGCAACCTTTTCGTCGAAGCGAACCCGATCCCGGTCAAATGGGCGGTCCAGCAGATGGGACTCATCAAGGGCGGCATCCGCCTGCCGCTCACGCCGCTCTCGCCGGCCTGCCACGAGCAGGTGCGCGAGGCCATGCGGTACGCCGGCATCCGTGCCGAAGCGAAGGGGGGAGAGCAGTATGCGGCCGCTTGATCCGGTGCGTTACGCCCTGTACCTGCTGCTTGGCGCCGCCCTTGGGGCGTGCAGCGGGTTGCCCTCGATCCAGATCGAATCGAAGAAGATCGATTACAAGTCGGCGGGCAAGCTGCCGCCGCTCGAGGTGCCGCCCGACCTCACGCGTCCCGGCACCGATGACCGTTATGCGGTACCGGACATCAATCCCAAGGGCAGCGCGACTTATTCCCAGTACAGCCGCGAGCGCTCGGGCCAGCCCCGTGCCGGCACGACGGCCGTGCTGCCGGCGCAGGAGAAAGTCCGCGTCGAGCGCGACGGCAACCAGCGCTGGCTGGTGGTGAAGGGCACACCCGGGCAGATCTGGCCGGTGGTGAAGGAGTTCTGGCAGGAGACCGGCTTTATCGTGAACCTGGAGATACCCGAAGCCGGCGTGATGGAAACCGAGTGGGCGGAAAATCGCGCCAAAATTCCCGATCCCGGTCTCATCCGCGGGTTCCTGGGCAGGGTGCTGGACCAGGTTTATTCGAGCGGTGAGCGCGACAAGTTCCGCACTCGGCTCGAGCCCGGCGTCGAGCCCGGCACCACGGAGATCTACATCAGCCACCGCGGAATGGAAGAGGTTTACGTATCGAGCACCACCGCCGGCAATCCCGATACCCGCTGGCAGCCGCGCCCGCCCGACCCGAATCTCGAAGCTGAGATGCTGCGCCGGCTGATGGTGCGCTTCGGCGTGGAGGAGACGGTCGCGAAATCGCAGCTCGCCACCGCCGAGCAGAACGCGCCGCGTGCGACCCTGCTCAAGGGGGGCGGGGGCGGCGGGACGCTGGCGCTCAATGAGCAGTTCGACCGCGCTTGGCGGCGCGTCGGGCTCGCGCTCGACCGCGTCGGGTTCACCGTGGAGGACCGCGATCGCTCCAAGGGGCTGTACTTCGTCCGCTACATTGACCCCCAGATTGACAACAAGTCGGCGGAAAAGCCCGGCTGGCTGTCGAAACTCAAGTTCTGGGGCGGCAGCGACAAGCCCAAGGCCGAGCAGTACCGCATCCAGGTGAAGAACGCCGATCCGGGCGCGCAGGTCGAAGTGCTCGGCAAGGACGGCGGCCAGGAGAACTCGGAGACCGCCGGCCGCATTCTTTCGCTGCTCTACGAGCAGCTCAAGTAACCGAGAGGCGAGAGGCGATAGGTGAGAGGAGTCCGCCCCGTCGCCTTCGAAGTGCTTTTCGGTTCACCGCCTCTCTCCTCTCTTCTCTCTCCTCTCCCCCGATGATGCGGTTCGCATCATTGGGCTCCGGCAGCTCGGGCAACGCCCTCGTTGTCGAAGCCGGCGGCACCCGGGTGCTGCTCGACTGCGGCTTCGGCATCGGCGAGGCCGGCGCGCGGCTCGGACGGCTCGGACTCACGCCGGCCGACCTCGATGCCATCCTCCTCACTCACGAGCACGACGACCACGGCGGCGGCGTGGCGCGGCTCGCGCGCCGCTTCGACCTGCCGGTCCATCTCACCTACGGCACGTTGTGCGCCCTGGGACGGGACGGGGAAACGATACCGGAGGCGGTGCTTATTGACAGTCACGCTCCGTTCGCGATCGGCGGGCTCGAAGTGCGGCCCTACCCGGTCCCGCACGACGCGCGCGAGCCGGCGCAGTTCGTGATGGGAGACGGCGCAGCGAGCCTCGGCGTGCTGACCGACAGCGGCACGCTGACCCCGCACATCGCGCGGGTGCTGTCGGGGCTCGACGCGCTGGTGCTCGAGTGCAACCACGATCACGACCTGCTCGCCAACGGGCCGTATCCCGAGCGGCTGAAGGAGCGCATCGCCGGCCGCTTGGGCCACCTCGACAACGGCGCCGCGGCACAGCTCCTGCGGGACGTTGACTGCAGCCGGCTGCAGCACGTGATTGCGGCGCATCTGTCACAGCAGAACAACACGCCGGAGCTGGCGCGCGCGGCACTCGCCGGGGCGCTCGGCTGCGCGCCGGAGTGGATCGGTGTGGCGACGCAGGAGGGGGGATTCTCCTGGCGGCAAATCCTTCCTTGACTTGCCTGAGGAGTTGATCGGCCCAGGTCCGATCGCGGAATTCAGGGACCACGCGTATCTGCCGCGCCCCGGCGTGCCCATCCGCTATGCCGTGGAGCAGTTCCCCGTCCGGCTGCTGGGTCTCGACACGCTCGTGCCGGGCGCGGACGGCGGCGCGCTCGATGCCGCCCAGCTCGAATGGCTGGAGGCGCAGCTTGCGGCGGCGCCGGGCCGGCCAACGCTCATCTTCCTGCACCATCCGCCGGTGAAGACCGGCGAAGTGTCTTGCGACTCTGCACGAGAATCCTGTTCATGAATAATCAGGGTTAAGGAGACGGATCAGCGAGGTTCCTCGGCGAGCGGCGGCAGGGAGCGCAGGTAGGCGATCAATGCCGCGAGGTCCCCGGGCGTGAGCTGGCTGGTGGTGTTGCGGATGATTTCATCCATCAGTCCCGATGCGGCGTCGCCGTCCGGCGTGAGCCCCGTCAACAGGAATTCCTTCAGCTCCGCGTCGCTCCACTTCTTGAGCCTGGCCGGTGTCAGGTTCGGAACACGTTTGCCGTCGGGTCCCTTCCCCCCGGCAAGGAATCGGTCCCGCTCCGGCCCGCCGAGGAAATTGCGCGGCGTGTGGCATTCGCTGCAATGGCCGAGGGCCTGGACCAGGTAAGCGCCGCGATTGACGGGCGACGAAGCCTTGCCGTCGACTGCGAACGGGCCGGGCGTGAAGAACAGCCACTTCCAGATCGGGACGAGGAAGCGCCAGCGGAACGGAAATTCCAGATCATGCGCCTGATTTGCCCGGCTGCTCGGCGCCAGCGTGCGCAGGAAGGCCCACAGATCGCGCAAATCGTCGTCGGTGATCCTGCTAAAGGAGGGGTAGGGAAACGCCGGGTAGTAATGGGCCCCGTCGGGGCGCACCCCGAAGCGCATCGCGCGGACGAAATCGGCCTCCGTCCAGCGCCCGATCCCCGCCTGCGGATGCGGGGTGATGTTCGGTCCGTAGAATGTTCCGAAAGTCGTCTTGAGCGCGCGGCCTCCTGCAAAGGGGACGGCGTCCTTGCTCTCTTCCGTGTGGCAGGCGACGCAGCCGCCGGCCTTCGCGAGATATTCCCCGCGCTTGGCGTCGCCCTGCGCTAATACGGACGCCGTCCACGAACCAAATGCAAGCGCAATCGCAAACGACAGCACCGCTGGTCGCACGGCCTTCTCCATAAGTACGGCGTTCGCATAAAACAAAACCCCGCCGAAGCGGGGCCGTTTCAGGATGCGGGGTATAGGATAGGCTATTGCCTCTCGCGAAAGTCGTTGTGGCAAGCGCTGCAAGCCTTGTTAACCACAAGAATCTGCGCTTTTACAGCAGCCTCGTCGCCGCTCTTGGTTAATGCGACAAGCTTGGATATTTCGGCTTGCGCCCGTTCTTGAGCTTCCTTGAATTTCCCCGGCTGCTCGTAGATCGCCGGCAATGCACCGCTCTTTACGTCCCTGGTGCCGGGTACGAAGCCGTCCCAGGGCATCCTGCTCAGCGCTTCGAGGAAGGCCGCCGCGCGCGCGGCCTGGTCAGCGTCGTATGGAATCTTGCCTTGGGCCATGGGCCTCAATTGGCCATAGAAGTACTTGCCCTGCAGCGTCATTGCCGCCTGGCGCTGCTTGACCAGTACGTCAGGCTTGGCCTGCGCAAAAGCGTTGAGCGCATAACCCGCACCCGCGCCAACGACAATCCCAACAATCCAGGCCGGCAATAGTTTCCTCTTCATAATTCTCTTTTGAAGTTGGCATGCGACGGCAATCGCCGCACCTGGCCTAAACAGGTATTCACGCGGCCTTATTCCCTGCGCCGGCAAAAGCGCTGGCGCAGTGTAAGTGGGGCGTAGCTCGCCCGTCAACCAAAGACTTCGTCGGGCTACGTCCCGACGAACTCTTTTAAAGCCGTGTTCGAAATAACAGCCTGTGGGCATCGAAGCATACACCGGCTGTTATTTCGTCACGTGAAATCCAGCTTCCTGCTGCGGCCGCGCTTGATTTCGCCACGCCGCCGCTTGGCTTCGAGCCGGCGCTGACCCGCGGCGCGGGTGGGGCGCGTCGGCCTTCTCGGCTTGCGCGGAGCAGCCGCTTCACAGACCAGCGCAACCAGACGTTCCATGGCATCGCGTCGGTTCAACTCCTGGCTGCGATATCGGTTCGCAGTAATGACCAATATGCCTGCCCGGCTTACGCGCCTGCCGGCGAGCGCGAGCAGGCGCCGGCGCACCGCCTCGGGCAGCGAGCGCGAGCGCGCGATGTCGAACCTGAGCTGGACCGCGGTGGCGACCTTGTTGACGTTCTGTCCGCCGGGGCCGGAGGCACGGATGAAGCTCAACTCTATTTCGTTCTCGTCGAGCACGATCGCGGGCGTGATGCGGATCATGTCTCGTTTACGGCGCGTTGCTGCTCGTGGTGGCGGGCACCGGCGCGGCGATCGCCGCGCGCCACGTCTGGCTGCAAAACCTGCCCAGGAGACAGGTGCCGGAGTGCGGACCCGGGTTAGAATACATGCTTCGAAGTTCAGGGTTCGAACTTCCAGGTTTGAAGCCCGGAACGATGAACCTGCAACCCGGAACCCCAAAGAGTTTGTCGGGACGAACTCCTAGGCGGGAATGTCGGGCTCGAGCTGGCGCTCGAGCATTGCGATCTGGTCCTTGAGGAAGAGCTTGCGTTTCTTGAGCCGTTGCAGCTGGATCTGGTCCTGGGCGGGGCTTTGCGACAATCTTAAAATGACGTCGTCGAGATCTCGGTGCTCTATCTGCAGTTGGTGAATTTTCTGCTTCAGAGTCTCGACGTCGGCGGTATGTATCATGGGCAGCATCCTCCATCCCAGCGTACAGGCGCATTTCAGTATAGACCCAATGATTTCAAAAAACGAGCCCGTAGCCGGATGCGCACAACCGCGCATCCGGCTGAACAAGATAAATAACCTGCTGTTTTTTATTGACAAGCCTTACGCGTGGCGCGCCGGGCGGAGGATGACACTGTGAGCGCGACACTTATTGTCAACGGGAAGCGGCACGAAGTGGTGGTGGAACCGGAGACGCCGCTGCTTTACGTGTTGCGCAACGATCTCAAGCTCAAGGGTACCCGGTTCGGCTGCGGTCTCGGGCAATGCGGCGCGTGTACCGTTCTGGTGGACGGTAAACCGGTGCAGTCGTGCGATCTGCCGGTTTCCGCCGCTGCCGGCAAGGCCGTCACCACCATCGAGGGACTGGGGGATGCCGCCCGGCCGCATCCCCTGCAGCGCGCGTTCACCGCCGAGCAGGCGGCGCAGTGCGGCTACTGCGCGAGCGGCATCATCATGACCGCCAAGGCGCTGCTCGACGTCAATCCGCACCCGACCGAGGCGCAGATCCGCTCCGCCCTCAAGGGCAACCTGTGCCGCTGCGGCACGCACCAGCGGATCGTGCGCGCGATCGCCCGCGCCGCGGAGGAGATGAGCCGATGAACACGCCGCGCAAGCTGCCGGGCAGCCTGGAAACCAACCGCCGCCTCGACCGCTGGCTTCGCATCAACCGCGACGGCACGGTCACGGTGTTTCCGGGGAAGGTCGAGATCGGCCAGGGGATACTGACCGCGTTGAGGCAGATCGTCGCCGAGGAACTCGAGGTTTCGCTCGATCGCATCCGGCTTGCTCCCGCCGACACTTCCTACAGCCCCGACGAGGGCATCACCTCGGGCAGCCGCTCGATCCAGGAAGGCGGAGTGGCGCTGCTGCAAGCGGCGGCCGAAGCGCGCGATCTGCTGCTTGCGCGCGCCGCCAGGCGGCTCGGCGTCTCGCTCGAGCAGCTCTCCGTCTCGGACGGTGTGGTGACGGCGCGTTCCGGAGGCGGCGTGACGTATTGGGAGCTCGCAGCAGAGGATCTGCTGGCGCGGGAAGCGAGCGGCGACGTGCCGCCGAAGCCCGCTGCCCGGCACGCGGTGATCGGGACATCCGTTCCGCGCCACGATATCCCGGCCAAGGTTACCGGCGCGCCGGCCTACGTCCAGGATCTGGAGCTGCCGGGCATGCTGCACGGGCGCATCGTCCGCCCACCGAGCCCCGGCGCGCGGCTCACCGGAATTGACGAAGCGCAGGTGCGCGAGGTCCCGGGAGTGATCGCGGTGGTGCGCGATGGCAGCTTTCTCGGCGTCATCACCGAGCGCGAGGAACAGGCAATACGCGCGTTGAACCGCTGCCGGCGCATCGCTCAATGGCGGGAATCTGCCACGTTGCCGGAGCCCGACCCGCGCTACCTGCTGCGCGCGGACGCGAAAACCGAAATGATCAGCGAGAAGAGCGACGGCGCCGCGCAGTCGCGCGCGGTGAAATCACTGGAAGCGGAGTACACGCGCCCCCACATCGCCCACGCCTCGCTCGGCCCGTCGTGCGCCGTCGCGCAGTACGGCGATGGCCGTTACACGGTGTGGACGCACAGCCAGGGCATCTTTCCGCTGCGGCGCGATCTGTCCAAGGTGCTCGGCGTTCCCGAGGACGGGATTGTCGTCATCCACGTCGAGGGCGCGGGCTGCTACGGCCACAACGGCGCCGACGATGCGGCGTGCGACGCGGCGCTGCTGGCGCGGGCCGTTCCCGGCCGGCCGGTGCGAGTGCAGTGGATGCGGGAGGACGAATTCGGATGGGAGCCGTTCGGCTCGGCCATGGTGGTGCGGATGCGCGCGCAGCTCGACGGCGAGGGCCGCGTCGTGAACTGGATGCACGATCTGTGGAGTCACGGGCACAGCACGCGGCCGGCCGGCAAGGATGGCGCCAACCTGCTCGCGGGGTGGTACCTGGAAAAGCCGCTGGCCGCGGCGACGCCGGGCAACCCGCCATTGCCGGGGGGCGGCAGCCACCGCAACGCGATCCCGCTGTACGAGTTTCCCAACCAGCGCATCACCAATCACCTGGTGCTGAATGCACCGCTGCGGACTTCCGCGCTGCGCTCTCTCGGTGGACACGTCAACGTGTTCGCCATCGAGTCGTTCCTGGACGAGCTCGCGGCGGCGGCGGGTGCCGACCCCGTTGAATTCCGGCTGCGGCACCTGAAAGACCGGCGGGCGCGTGCCGTGATCGAAGCGGTTGCCGCGAAAGCCGGGTGGCGCAAGAGTGTGCAGGGCGACGGCACGCGCGGTCGCGGCATCGGTTTCGCGCGCTACAAGAACCTGGGCTGCTACGTGGCGGTGATCGCAGAGGTCGAGATCGGCAACGAGATCGCAGTAAAGCGCGCGTGGGCCGCCGCCGATGCGGGGCTCGTGATCAACCCCGACGGTCTCGTCAACCAGATCGAGGGCGGAATCATCCAGACGGTGAGCTGGACGCTGAAGGAACGGGTGCAGTACGACCGGAACGGCGTGACCCCGCGCAACTGGGAAGATTACCCGATCCTTACTTTCGAGGAAGCGCCGGCAGTGGACGTCACGCTGATCAACCGGCCGGATGAGCCGCCCCTGGGCGCGGGGGAAGGCGCGCAGGGACCGACTGCCGGTGCCGTGGCCAACGCGATCTTCAACGCGATGGGAGTCCGGCTGCGCGACATGCCATTCACGCGAGACCGCGTCGTCGCGGCACTCGCGTGAATAAAATAGACAGCATTGACGGGATTTGCCAAGGCCTCTGGTTTCTTGATCTTGGTAATCTTGAATCCGGTCCGTTCCGTTGGTCCTGAGATTCAAGCGGCGTGCTCCGCGCCGTGCTTGGGCGAAAAAAAAGCGGACCGGCCACGAGGGCACGGCCCGCCTCCGGGGGGAGAAAAAACCGTCTAGACCTGCGTCGCGAGCGTGTACACGCGATCGAGGAAGGCGCTGACATCGGCCGCCGAGAAATTCTCGGGTAGCTGCGGGCTCAATTCCTGCGTCGTCTGATAGCAGGACAAGGCGATCACGCCGAGCGCCGGGTTCCAATTCACGCACAGCAGCTCTTCGTCGTAGCGGCAGTGCTCCGCGGGTTTCGTCGCCTTCGTTTTCCGGTATTCGTCCAGGTAAATGACCATGGCGGTCTCCACTGCAAAATTCCTCGTATGCCGGTTCCTGAGCAGGTTCCATGCCAACCGGTGATTTCGAGGCCGCCGTGCATATAATTTGTTATTTTAAATGAGTTAATGATTCGGACTGCTTCGTTTAGGGGAGGAAAAGAGGGTTCGAGGATGGGGTGACGGCAGCGGTGTCCGACAACGTGCTATCGAAATTTCGACAGCGCCGCAGCGGGACCGTGAACTAACGCACGGCCGCCGGCACCGCAAGCCAGGCCGCCCGTCCTGGGCGTGAATCTCCGTGCCGCCCGGCGGAAGCGCTCGGGGGCGGCCCAGGCAGGGGCACCGTTTGTGCTATGGTTCGCCCGGGAAATCATCGGGCGGGCGTGTCTCGCCGCTGCGTTCCGGAAAAACCGTCGCGGTTCACCCCAGGAGAATGGAATGCTCACGACTTCAACGGCGCGTCCGGTACCGCAACCGCTGCCGGTTACTTACGACGATGTGGCGGCGGCGGCGCGCACGCTGACGGACCGTTGCCATCGCACGCCGGTGGTGACTTCCCGGCTGGTGGACGAGCGCTGTGGCGCGCGCGTATTTTTCAAGTGCGAGAACCTGCAGCGCTGCGGCGCCTTCAAGTTCCGCGGTGCCTACAACGCGCTCACGCGGCTGCCCGCCGGGCAGAAGCAGCGTGGCGTGGTGGCTTATTCTTCCGGCAACCATGCCCAGGCGGTCGCGCACGCCGGCCAGCTGCTGCGGATACCGGTCCTCATCGTCATACCGCGCGATGCGCCGCCGGTGAAGGTCGAGGCGGCGCGCGGCTACGGAGCGGAAATCGTGTTCTACGAGCGCGGCGGCGAATCTCGCGAAGCGATCGCCGAGCGGCTCGCGCATGAGCGCGGGCTCGCGGTGATCTCCTCCTACGATCATCCCCACATCGTGGCCGGGCAGGGCACGGCGGCGAAGGAGCTGATCGAGGACGCGGGCCCGCTCGACTTCCTGTTCGTGCCGTGCGGCGGCGGAGGGCTGCTCTCGGGCAGCGCCATCGCCGCGCGCGCGCTTGCGCCCAGCAGCCGGGTGGTCGGGGTCGAGCCCGCAGCGGGCGACGACGCCGCGCGCTCCTTTCGCAGCCGCACGCTGCACACTGTCGTCAATCCCGACACCATCGCCGATGGCGCGCGCACATCCTCGCTCGGCAAGATCACCTTTCCGCTGGTGCTCGAGCTCGTGAGCGACATGGTGACCGTCACCGACCGGGAGCTGCTGTCGGCCATGTTCTACCTGTGGGAGCGCTTGAAGCTCGTGGTCGAGCCCACCGGCGCGCTCGGCGCCGCCGGATTGTTCGAAGGCAAGGCCGCCGTCCGCGGCGCGCGGATCGGGGTGATCCTCTCGGGGGGCAATGCGGACTTCAGGCAGCTTGCCCGTTTCCTGTGAGGAACGCCGGCTCGCAGTACACCTCCGGCTGCCTCGACCGTTGATAGCCCCACATGCGTGCTCCACGCCGTCACGATCTTTCTCAGCGCCTTCCTGCTGTTTCTGGTCCAGCCCGTTATCGCCAAGCAGATTCTGCCCTGGTTCGGCGGCGCGGCGGCGGTGTGGGCGATCAGCCTGGTGTTCTTCCAGTCGGTGCTGCTGTTCGGTTACGCCTATGCCGACTGGACGACGCGCCGCCTGAATCCGCGCCGGCAGGCATGGCTGCACCTCGCGCTGCTCGCGGTGAGCCTCACCACGTTGCCGATCATTCCGGACGAGCACTGGAAACCGGGCGGAGCGACGGGCGGAGAGCCCACGGTGCTCATACTGGGGCTCCTCGGCGCCACCATCGGCGTGCCGTATTTCCTGCTGTCAACCACGAGCCCATTGGTGCAGGCGTGGTTCTGGCAGCGTTTCCGTCACGCCGTGCCGTATCGCCTGTTCGCGCTCTCGAATCTCGCCTCGCTGCTCGCGCTGCTCTCGTACCCCGTGCTAGTCGAGCCGTTCCTGCCGCTCGCCGTGCAGTCGTGGTCGTGGTCCGCCGCCTACGGTGTGTTCGTGGTGCTGTGCGCGGCGACGGCGCTAGCGAGCACCCGCGGCGCGGCCCCCGCCGGGGCGCCCACGGGCACCACCGCCGCGGCGGATCCGGCAGAGCCCCCGCCCTCGATCAGCGACCGGCTGCTGTGGGTCGCGCTGGCAGCGACGGGCTCGGCCCTGCTGCTTGCGGTCACCAATCACCTCACACAGAACATCGCCTCGGTGCCGTTTCTGTGGGTGGCGCCGCTGTCGCTCTACCTCATTACCTTCATTCTGTGCTTTGATCACCCGCGGTGGTACCGCCGCGGCGTGTTCCTCATGCTGACCGCGGTGCTGCTGCCGGTCATGGCATGGTACAGCGATTCGCTCGACCTGTGGACCGCGGCGCCGCTCTATGCCCTGGGGCTGTTCGTGGTCTGTATGTTCTGCCACGGTGAACTCACCCTGCTCAAGCCCCAGCCGCGTTACCTCACGACGTTCTACCTGATGGTTTCGATCGGCGGGGCGCTGGGCGCGCTGCTGATCGCCATCGCCGCCCCCAACTTGCTGCCGGGCTATTACGAACTGGGAATCGTGCTGGCCGCAGGCGCGATACTGCTGTATTTCCGCGTCCATGCCGCACACCCGTGGGCCGCTGCCGGTGCGCTGGCGGCGACGGCCGCGACCGTCACCTTCGCGATCATCGGCGTCGTGGAGTATGCCGCCGACACCCGGGTGATGCTGCGCAATTTCTACGGGGTGGTCCGCACGCGCGATTTCCCCGAACCGGTGCCGTTTCGAGCGTTGTACCAGGGCGGGATCAATCACGGCGGACAACTGCTGGAGGCGGCCTACCGCAGCCGGCCGAGCAGCTATTTCGGGCCGTCGAGCGGCTATGGGCGCGTCTTTGCCAGCCTTCCGGATGCGCCGCGGCGCGTTGGGGTGATCGGCCTCGGGGCGGGTGCGCTCGCGGCCTACGCGCGCCGGGGCGATGTGTTCCGCTTCTACGAGATTAACCCCCAGGTCGCGGCGGTGGCGGTCAAGGAATTCACCTTTCTCACCGACAGCCCGGCCGGGATGGAAATCATTCTGGGCGATGGCCGGCTTTCCCTGGAGCGCGAGCCGGACCAGCGTTACGACCTGCTCGCGATCGACGCCTTCTCGGGCGATTCGATACCGATGCACCTGATCACGCGCGAGGCGATGGCGACCTATGTCCGCCACCTCAAGCCGGACGGCGCGATCGTGTTCCAGGCAACCAACCGCTTCGTTGACATCGCTCCCGTGGTGGAGCGCCTCGCCGCGGAGTTCGGCATGACCGCAGTCCTGGTGTCCGACGTCCCGGTAAGCGACGATGGGCCGGATTACTGGATCTCGAGCACCGACCAGATCGTCGTTACCCGCAACACGCAGCTGCTCGCAGCCGAACCGATCCAGTCCGTGGCAGAACCGTTACCGCCCCAGCCCGGATTCCGCGTCTGGACCGATGATTTCTATAACCTCTTTCGGATACTGAAGAAGTAGCGCGCCGGAGCGTGGAACGGGCGTCCCCTTTATAGGGATGCGATTGCGGATGATCAATTTTTGAGCAAACCAGACCAGGGCTTGTCGTTGCGCCTGCTCGACGCCGGCGTTTGTCTCTTACCCACATGGTTATCCACAGAAAATGTGAATTGTTGGCGGACGGAAGGCGCGCTTCCGGCACGAGCAGCGCCGTGTTTTCCGCGGCCGTAACCAAGGCGCTCGCAACCGCTCGAGATAACGCTCGGCGCGGCTCCGGCCTGCCGCCCGGACAAAGAGCAGCTTCCCTGTCGTTTCAAGGTACTACGACGCTTCTCGCGGGCTCGCCGCCGGCTGTGGCGCGGCTCTCGGGCAAGGCGCGCATCCGGGCACTGGGAGCGCCGCGGTCAGCGGCGCAAGTTGCCACCGGGCGCCCGAGCGAGCATCGGACAGCGCGGGTGCAGTCGTTCAGAAATATCAACACCCTACGCGAGGCCCGGCCGAGGCCGACGGGGGCGCGCTAGAATCGGTTCGATGCGGGCTCGCGCGGCACTCGTTGCGCTGCTCACCGCCCGCCCCTCGATGAGGGTCGCGCCCGATCAGGTGGATTTCACGCCGTACTGGAAGCGGCCCATACCGCCTTCCTACTTTCCCGACTGAAAGGCATTAGAGCTGGCGGACGAAGGTCTCGGTCCCGCGCAGCAGCATCTCCACCGCGATCGCGGTGAGGATGAGCCCCATCAACCGCTCGAAAGCGAGCAGGCCGCGCTCGCCGACGAGCTTGCTGATGCGCTCGGCGAACAGCAGCAGCGCGAGCGTCACCAGCATGGCGATCGTGATCGCCGCGGCCCATTCGGCAAGCCGTTGTGGCGCCCGCGAGACGAGCAGCACCACGGTGGCGATTGCCGTCGGCCCGGCGATCGAGGGTATGGCAAGCGGCACGATGAAAGGCTCGCCCTGAGGCGTGTCGCCGAATATGCCCTCGGCGCGGCGGAAGATCATGCGCAGCGCGATGAGAAACAGGATCACCCCGCCGGCGATGGTGAGCGAGGAATCGGAGATGCCGAAGACGGGGAGGATGACGCGGCCGAAGAGGACGAAGACGATGAGCACGGCGAAGGCGATCGCGCACTCGCGCACGATGACGCGCATCCGCCGCCCCGGCTCCACCTGGCGGAGCAGCGATACGAACAACGGGATGTTGCCGATCGGATCCATGACCAGCAGGAGGATGACGACGGCGGAGGTGAACGAGATGTCCATCTGTCAGCGATCGGCGATCAGCCTTCAGCATACAGCTCGAACCGCCTCCTGTCTCAAGCTGACCGGCGCCGATGGCCCGAAAGCCGCTAAAAGCCGAACAAATTGCGCCGCGCGTGCTGCAGGTGGGTGATAACGCTCGCGCGCGCGTTCTCGGCATCACGTTCCTTGAGCGCGCGCACGATATCGCGATGCTCTTCCTGGTAGCGGATGCGGCGCTCGGGCGTGACGATGCGGTCCTTGAGCTTGCCCCACTCGGCTTGCCGGCGCACCGCCGTAACCAGGTCGAGGATACGGATCACGAAGCGGTTGTGGGTGGCCTCGGCCAGCGCCTGGTGCAGCGCCGCGTCCCACAGCTCGAACTCGTCCAGCGTGCCGGCTTTTTCCGCCTTCTCCAGGCACATCTCCATGCGCTCGAAATCCGCAGGCGTGGCATTGGTGACGATCAGTTCGGCGAGTGCCGGCTCGATCCGCAGCCGCGCCTCCATGAGCTCCGCCGGACTGGTGTGGGCGACGCTCGATGCGGGAATCTCGCTGTTGCCGCCGAGAGAGCGGCCGGCGAGGAAGGTTCCGCGGCCGACATGGCGCGTGATCGAGCCTTCCGCTTCGAGCTGGGCGAGGGTCCTGCGTACCGCGTTGCGCGGCACGCTGAAACGCCGGGCAAGCTGGCGCTCGGTGGGAAGCTTCGTGCCCGGCGTGAGCGAACCCTCGGCGGCGCTGGCCAGAATGTAATCGCGGATGCGTTGCGCGCCCTCGCGTGATCGGGCACGGCTGTTGATTGCCACGGGCCTTCTCCTCGTGCGCGGCACACCGGACTGCCGCCCCTCGGCGGTTACGATACCGTGCTGCCGGCAGTGTAGCGTATCGGCCAAAATAAACCAATATCAGCCAATGGTCCAGGCACGATCTTGAAGCGATGGACGAATGGTCCGGCCAGTCCCGTAAATGCGGCGTAACCTTTCTGCTACGCAGCGAAAAATCCGGAGTCCAGCCCATTAAAAAATAAATCAGACCAATACCTGATAACGTTGACAGTTGGTTCACTCCTGCCTAGTATTCGGGATCGCACATCGGTTCCGCTTCACTGTGCCGCGTGCTGGGGTCGCGGCGGCGGAGCCAACCATCCTGTCGGGAGGAGAACCAGGTGTCGTCCAGCGGCGGTCCGGCCCGGCGTACGTCCGTTCCATCGGTCGCCGCCGGAACGTCGCGATCAACAATCCCGACCGTGCGGCTCGCTGTCATTTCCGAAGGGCTGAACGCGTGGCCGTTGTACGTGGCCCAGACCCGCCGGTTTTTCGAACAGCAGGGTCTCGACGTACAGGTGACGTTGACCGGCTCCTCGGCGAAGCAGCTCGAGGCGCTCAACGAGGGCGGCTACGACATCGGCCTCCAGCAGGTAGATCACATCGTCCGCGGCGTGGAGCAGGGCTCGGAGCTGTTCATTTTCATGGCGCACGCGCACGCACCCGATTTGAGCCTCGTCGCGGCGCCCGCCGTCACCTCGTTTGCGGATTTCAGGGGCAGGGTGCTGGCGGTGGACGGTGCGCGTTCCGGCTATGCGCTGCTGCTGAGAAAGCTGCTGGCGGACCAAGGACTGAAAGACGAGGATTATCGCTTCCGGGAATTCGGCGGATCCCGGGAACGTTTCGAAGCGCTGAGGAACGGGGCGGCGGCGGCGAGCTTGCTCAATCCGCCCTTCGACCGGTGGCTCGTCGCCGGTGGGTACAGGAGGCTGGGCACGATCGCTGGATTCTTCCCGACTTATCCCGGCCCGGTCGCGGCGGCGCGCCGCTCGTGGGCCGCGCGGCACAAGGCCGAGCTGGTGGCGTTCATCCGCGCGCTTGACTCGGCGTACGCCTGGCTGCAGGACGGGAACAACCGGGACCAGGCCATCGCCATCCTGCAGGCACGCTTGAAGACCGATCACGGGCTCGCGTCCGAGGCATTCGACCGGGTGGGGGCGCGGCCGCGTCCGGAAGTGTCCGCCGACGGGGTGCGGCAGGTGATGGATGTCGTATGGGACGCCGAGGGCTTCACGCAGCCGAAGGGCGCGCCCGGGCGCTACATCGACTTGAGCTACTGCGTCACGGCCCGGCGCCCGAGGA
Source organism: bacterium (assembly GCA_027310225.1). Classification (GTDB taxonomy): domain Bacteria; phylum Pseudomonadota; class Gammaproteobacteria; order Burkholderiales; family SG8-41; genus SG8-41. Next base: position 21,545 of record DAIDBG010000195.1, read on the forward strand.
GTTTGTCGGTACAGAACCCGACAAACTCCTAGGGAGAGGGAGACATGCCCGACGCGAACGTACAGTCCGCGATTCACCACTGGGCCCCGCGCTTCGTCGCCAACGGAGTCTCTCTTACCGACTTCCAGGAGGTGACCGCCTCGATCGAGCGCTGGGAGGAATGGTGCGACGCCTGGAGCAAGCGCGCCGCGATCCACGAGGCGCTGGGCGACCAGGCGCTCGGGGCCGGCTTCAGGCTTTCGGCCGGGGAGCACTATACGCGGGCGGCGGCCTGCTACCACTTCTCCAAGTTCGTGTTCGTGATGGATTACGGCCGGATGCGCGCGGCGCATCTCAAGGCGGTCGAGTGCCGCAATCGCGCGCTGCCGCTGCTGGTCCCGCCCGGAGAGCGCGTCGCGATCCCGTACGAGGGCGCCAGCCTCTTCGGCAACTTGCGCCGGCCGGCCGGAGCGGTGAGGCCGCCGGTCGTCGTCATGTGCATGGGCCTCGATTCCGCGAAGGAGGAAATGGACGCCTACGAGAACGTGTTCCTCGCCCGCGGCCTGGCGACGCTCGCCTTCGACGGGCCGGGTCAGGGCGAGGCTGAGTACGACATCCCGATCCGCGGGGACTACGAGGTGGCGGTGACGGCCGTGGTGGATTACCTCGAAACCCGCCCCGATCTCGACGCCGCGCGCGTCGGCCTGTGGGGCGTGAGCCTCGGCGGCTATTATTCCGCGCGCGCCGCGGCGTTCGAGAGGCGCGTGAAGGCGTGCATTTCGCTCTCCGGCCCTTACGACCTTGCCGACAGCTGGGGCACGCTGCCGGAACTCACGCGCGAGACCTTCCGCGTGCGCTCGAAGTGCGCGACGCAAGCTGCAGCCCGCGAGCATGCCGCCACCCTCAGCCTGAAAGGTATTGCCGGGAAGATCACCTGTCCGCTGGCGATCGTCGCCGGCAAGCTCGACCGCATTGTGCCGTGGCAGGACGGCGAGCGGCTCGCCCGCGAGGCGAAAGGGCCGGTCGAGTTCCTGCTGATCGGGGACGGCAACCACGTCGCCAACAACCGCGGCTACCGCTACCGCCCGCAGACCTCGGACTGGATGGCGCGGCAACTGTCTGCAGCCGTGCATTGAAAGGAAGCAGCCATGTTCCGTAGAATCCGCTTGACGCTGTTGCGTTGAGAGATTTTTTTGAATGGGCACAGCTGTCGCAAAAGACAAGCGCGTCGAAATCGCGATTCACAACTGGGCGCCGCGTTTCGTCTCGAGCGGCGTGCCGCTCACCGATTTCGAGGAGGTGACCGCAGGCGTCAGCCGCTGGGACGAGTGGTGCGAGGCGTGGAGCACGCGCGCCGCCGTCCATGAGGATGTGGGGCGCAAGGCGCTCGCCGACGGATTCGGCCTGTCGGCGGGCGAGCACCTGTCGCGCGCGGCGTTGTGCTACCACTTCGGCAAATTCATGTTCGTGCACGACATCGAGCAGATGCGCCGTGCCCATCGCAAGGTGGTCGAGTGCCGCGGGCTGGCGTTGTCCCACCTGCGGCCGCCGGGCGAGCGCGTCGTAATCCCGTACGAGGGCAAGAATCTGGCCGGCATCTTGCGTAAACCAGCAAGCGTCGAGAGACCGCCGATTGTGGTGATGTGCGTGGGCCTCGACTCGACCAAGGAGGAAATGGACGTCTATGAGAACGTGTTCCTCGCCCGCGGCATGGCGACGCTCGCGTTCGACGGGCCGGGGCAGGGCGAGGCTGAGTACGACATCCCGATCCGCGGCGACTACGAGGTGGTGGTGACGGCCGTGGTGGATTACCTCGAAACCCGCCCCGATCTCGACGCCGCGCGCGTCGGCCTGTGGGGCGTGAGCCTCGGCGGCTATTATTCCGCGCGCGCCGCGGCGTTCGAGAGGCGCGCCAGGGCCTGCATTTCGCTTTCCGGGCCGTACAGCTGGGTCGAGACCTTCGACGGGCGCAACGAGCTCTCGCGTGAAGCGTTCCGCGTGCGCTCGCACTGCAGGACGATGGAGGAGGCGCGCGAGAAGGCGCAGACGCTGACGCTCGAAGGGGTCGCGAAGAACATCACCTGCCCGATTTACGTAGTCGCGGGAGAATTTGACAACCTCACGCCGCCGCACAACGCGAAGCGCATCGCTGCCGAGGTCTCCGGCCCCTGCGAGCTGCTGATCGTGAAGGACGGCAACCACGTCGCGAACAACCGCCGCTACCTGTTCCAGAGCCAGACCGCGGACTGGATGGCCCAGCGTTTGGGCGTGTCCAAACGCTGAATAAAGGAGGAGAACATGTACCGGTTTCTAATTTTCGTTTTCGTTCTGGCATCATCGGCTGCCGCTTGGGCGGCCGAGCCGGGCTATCCCTCACGGCCGATCCGCATCATCACCGGCTCTCCCGGCAGCACTTCCGACCTCGCCGCGCGCTTCATCGCGCAGAAGTTCACCGAACGCTGGGGCCAGCAGGCGGTGGTGGACAACCGTCCCGGTGCGGGCGGCATCATCGGGGTGGAGATCGCCGCCAAGTCGACTCCCGACGGGCAGACGCTGGTGATCGGCCACGTTGGCACGCACGCCAGTGCGCCGAGCCTGTTCAAGAACCTCGCCTACGACCCGGTCAGGGATTTCGCGCCGATCTCCAATGTCGTCAACGTCGGGATCGTGCTGGTGGTCCACCCCTCCGTGCCGGCGACCACCCTCAAGGACTTCGTCGCGTACGCGCAAAACAAGCCCGGCGGGATCAATTACGGCTCGCCCGGCGGCGGCACCAGCGGTAATCTGACCGGCGAGCTGTTCAACCTCGTGACCAAGGCGAAGATGCAGCACGTCCCGTACAAGGGCGCGGGGTTCGCGCTGACCGGTGTAGTGGCAGGCGAGACGCAGGCCTCGTTCCTGTCCACGGCGACCGCGGCGGGGCAGATCAAGGCGGGGAAGCTGCGCGCGATCGCCGTGATCCGGAAGACGCGCTTTCCCGGCATGCCCGAGGTGCCGAGCGCGGCGGAAGCCGGCTACCCGGACCTCGAGGCCAATGCGTGGTTCGGCCTGTTCGCGCCGGCGAAGACGCCAAAGGCGATCGTTACGAAGCTCAACCAGGAAATCGTGAGGGTACTGGAGCTCAAGGAAACCAGGGAGTTGCTGCTCAAGCAGGGTGCAGAGGCCGCGCCGACCTCGCCGGAGGCATTCGGGGCCTATGTGAAAAGCGAGATCGCAAAGTGGGCGCGGGTAGTCAAGGAATCCGGCGCGAAGCCGAACTGAGATAATTCAGGCTTATGTCACAAGTCATCGAGAAACCGAAGGGCAGGGATCCGCGGGTCGAGGCGGCGATCTCGCACTGGGCGCCGCGCTTCGTCGCGAACGGCGTGCCGCTCACCGATTTCCAGGAGGTGACGGCCGGGTGCGAGCGCTGGGAAGACTGGTGCAGCGCGTGGAGCGCGCGCGCCGCGATCCACGAGGCCCTCGGCGGCCAGGCGCTGAAGGACGGCTCGAAGCTCTCCGCGGGCGAGCACTACACGCGCGCGGCGGTGTGCTACCACTTCGGCAAGTTCCTGTTCGTGAACGACCTGGAGCAGATGAAGAAGGCGCACCTGAAGGCGGTCGAGTGCCGCAACAGGGCACTGCCGCTGTTGCGGCCGCCCGGCGAGCGGGTCGCGATCCCGTACGAGGGCAAGCGTCTCTACGGCAACCTGAGGAAGCCCTCGGGCGTCGCGAAGCCGCCGGTCGTCGTAATGTGCATGGGGCTCGACTCGGCCAAGGAGGAGATGGACGACTACGAAAACCGGTTCCTCCGGCGCGGGGTCGCGACGCTCGCCTTCGACGGGCCGGGCCAGGGCGAGGCCGAGTATGACTTCGCGATTCTCCCCGAGTACGAGAAGCCGGTGAAGGCCGTGGTTGATTTCGTCGAGACACGCGCCGACCTCGACACGAAGCGCGTCGGCATCTGGGGCGTGTCGCTCGGCGGCTACTACGCACCGCGCGCGGCGTGCTTCGAGAAGCGCCTCAAGGCCTGCGTCGCGCTCTCGGGCGC